>JAYTSG010000001.1:0-23575 GCA_043745785.1 bacterium
TAATGATTTCTTGTAATTTTTTCTCTCGTAATTCTAAATACCCTATGGCATATCTATTCATCTAAATACTGTAAACTGTATTGCTGCAATGCTAACAATCTTAATTCCACATTGAGGGCAATGTGTCTTATTTCTGAATGCAAACTTTTTCTTACAGTCACAAATTACTTGAAATTTAACATCCTGCCCAATGAAGTCACCTTCAGGTGAAGAGATAAAACCTGAGTATACAGTTTGATGGTGTTGTGTCTTTGGTATGTTAGCCCTAGAGAGAAGATTTTTAATCTGATTATGTTGAGTCTCCGTAATCAACCTAGGAAGAGTCTTATCTAACTCGTATCTCTCACCCGCTTGAAAGAAAAACCCAGCATATATTGGGTCGGTCAAAATAGTGTAAATACGTGAAAGTACAATTAACCTTCCCCCACTGTGCTTTCTTTCGACAGTAGTTAGTTTTAGCTCATTTACGGCGTACTTATGAAGTTTACCTGCAGAATATGTTCCTGTTAAAAACATATCGAGAGTTATTTTGACTGAGTTTAGTCTAACTTTATCAACTAGCCATTTTCTATTTCCTTTTTCTTCAGCTCTATCATTAAAGAAACCAAGCGTCGCAAGACCATGTGGAACACCCATAGAAGCTTTTTTAGCTTGACCTCTTTTAACATTTACAGATAAATCTTTAATAAACTGTTTACCCTGTCCAAACTCAACAGCCATGAGAAGGACGTTATCAGTCGGGTAATATACTTTGTCATGTGTAAAAATAGCTTTAATTACACCACAGCTGATAAGGTCAATAATCATTCCCCCCTCTGTCATATTCCTTGCAAGACGGTCTAATTTCCAACATAAAACGGAATCAAGTATGCCTGCTCGCAAGAGCGTAACCATTTCAGTAAACTGGGGTCTTACAAATTCTTTCTTTGCAGATTTTGATTCTTGGAAAATTTTAACAAATGACGGGAGTTTATAGTAGTCAGCAATACGTTGCCCTTCTTCTAGTTGTGATGGGATTGATAGCATTTGCTTATCTTCGCTCTCTGAAGACTTTCTTGCATACTGCCCTATCTTTAGCTTGGTAAAACTAATTTGTGTGTAATTATTCATAAACAAAAATGAGGCAACGACTTTATTCTTAATTGCTACACCAAGAAGGAGTCCTTGCCTCGTTTTTATATACAAAAACACATAATTATAATATAAGTGTGTTCCTATAATCCTTCTTGGTGTAGCCTTACTATTTTACCACATTGTAAGTCATTTTTTCTCACTAAAATGTGTGAATGCTTTTCCACTGCCAATAGAAAGTCAAAAGCCTGTTTTTCAGTCTTTTTACCCAACTGCTTAGCAATTCTTTTTTCTCTTGCTTCAATCACAGTAATTATATTTTCCTTGTTCAAGGTTACTTTTAACGTAACCTAACTTCCGCATAGTTAGTGCTAGGAAGCATCAGGTAGGATTATAATTTTACGCTGTTCCTATTTGTCCCGCTTTCACTTTTCCCCCGCCACTAGGATTGCTGTCCTAGACATCGGTCATAAAAGTTCTTACATTTAATGGCAACCAAGGAGGGGCTGTAAGATTTGCCTACCACATCTCCTCAGAATTTTGAGTCAATTTCTTGACTCTGAAATATCAACAAACCTGCAGACATTTCAGAATAAAAAATTTTAGTTTTGTATCATTTCTAATTTAAGACTTTCTACAAGACTAGTAAGAATAAGTACTCCAATACTATTTATATGCTCATCGGTAAGTTCCACGTCAAAATCAGCTCCGTAAGATTTACGAAGTGTAATTCTCAAATTATTTACTGCATCACTACTAAGTACGACGAGAGTCATACCTAGTAGGTTAATTTATTTCCAACTTTTCAGATATTGTAAACTTTGTATAAAAAATAACCCTTATTTTGTAAAGATTATTCTATATATAGGGTCTACAAGGTAGTTTCCTCTCTGTATAAAAGGTGTTTCTAATTCAGTCAGCTCCTTTACTTTCGTATTCAAGTTTTTCTTCTTTTGATTAACATTGCTAGCCTCTTTATCTATGCCTAATTTCACAAGACTTTTTGTTGTATGAGCCTTGTTTCCATCTTGTTTTTTCAATATAGAATCTATCATATCTATTTCAAAAGACTTTAGCTTTATATGTCTTTTGTTAAAAAACAAGGTGTCTCCTTTTAAAATGAGAACTACCCCAAACTGTTGAGCGGTTTCACGATGTTCAATTTTATTTAGACCGACTAAGAACTCTTCTACTCGTTTTATCGTTACTTTATATTCCTTTTCTAAGTTGTACCTCATTATGTTTCTGAACTTTTCACCTTTTATTCCATTCTTAGCCTGAAACTTTCTAAGATATTTACTAAGGGTAGTTCGTGTGAGTTCCATTTTTTGAATACCACCATATTCATGCCTGAAAGCACTTAAATCAATGCCAAAAGTGGTATAGAGGTCAATTTTTGAAAAACATTCTAAATCTACATTTAAATCAGGAAATACTTTTGTATGAAATTTTTTAAAAAATGAAATCTTTTCTACCTCAGCTTCATACACACTATTTATATAAACATACTCTTCGTTAAGAATGGTGAAGTTCTCAGGTAAATCATTTATTATTCGCTGAGTGATTTCAACTGAGTAAAGCAAAACATAAAGACTCAGAATTTTTGTTTCCTCGCTAGTTAGTTTTTCCATGGTGTAGCATCTTTCATAGCGTAATCATAGCACTTTTAGTTTCGTGCTATAATTCATTTGCCCACAAGGAAATATTGACTTAGTTAAAATCTCTAGATTTTCGCTATTTATCATGTACAGCATAGACACTCTATGTGAGAATACAGGATAAATAGCAAGTCTATTTCCTTGTGGGCACTCACTGGGGTGTCTATTTTGTTTTGGCTACCCCAGTCTTATATACAAAATAACAATTAAATATATGATATTTGGATGGGGTAAAAAAGTGAGACATTTCTTTTGGGACGATGAGCATGTATTAACACTATCTTGGGATTACTTTAGTATTTTTTGGTGTCCTGTTGGGTATAATGCGACATGGACTATTGTGGGTGATAAAAGGTCTGACGATAAAGTTATAACTCATCATCAGGTACAACTTAAGTTTCCAACAAACACCCCAAATATACCTCTATGGAATAGATATGGTCTTTGGATGGTTATAGGAGGTTTTTTTCTTGTTTCTATATTTGGACAGATAACTGGCTCACATTAATCTTCATCCATTACAACTTTTCCATTAACATACTTCTTTTTACCTTCCTTAATATCCTTTAGTTCATCTTCGGAGAAGAGAAGAATCATTCGTTCCTCTTGTGGTTTTTGCTCCTCTAGTTCCTGCTTCTTAGTGTCTTTCCCAAACCTTCTATCTATAATACTGTTCCAGTATCTATAGTCTCCCGCCATAGCCTTTTTAAAGCCTACTAGCACTAGTTTCTCCTCTAGTTCTGTAGTATCTCCGTCTTTACGCTTTGAAAGCTTTGTGAGAGCATTTTCAAAGACTGTGGAGAAGTTACGGCTCCCTTTTGGTCTTCCGTTAGGATTGCCAGAGACACCCTTTGGGAAGGGCTTACCTCTTACTTTTTGCTGTTTTTCTGCTGTATTATCAGTAGTCATGTATACAATATATTGTATCATGTTGAGTACCTATTGTTTCTTAGAAACTTCCTCTTCTAAGAATAACAATGTACTTGTATAACCTTCTTCTGTAGTTGTGTAAATATCAAAATATTCGTTTTTTGAAAAAATATTACCAGTTTGATTTTTCCATTTTTCAGAGACACTCGCTGACCATTCTTCCAATTCAAAGTCAGTAAACTTATGTTTCTTGAAATACTGACTTAAATACTCAAAAGAAGCACACATTATTACTAAAGTTTCTTCAGTGCCATCATCGGATATTAAATGCAATTTAGTCCAGTAGACGTCTCTATGAAATTCTCTTCTTACTTTTTCTAGAACTACTTTCATATTTATATGATACCAATTAATCTAATAAACTTTTCCTTAGTCTCAACAGTTATCTTTCGTATATGTTCAGATTTTGCAGTTTTAGGATAAATATTAACACCATTACCAAATACCGTCATATAGTTAGCTGTATGTGACTTCCAAAAGTTATCTTTTATTTTGGGAAGAAAATTATAAGATGATTCTCTTAAGCTAAACTGTATTGCGCCTAATACAATATCATTTAGTTGGTGTATCTGACTATATTCATTACCTATTTGCATTATAGGAAGAATAACTCTTTCTAATTTTGAATAGTTTGTTCCTTTGGAAAAAGTTTCAAAACAGTGACTAGTCATTTCCTTTTTAAAAGAATCAACGAAAGTATCCGCAATCACAACCCCACGTTTATTTATACTGTTTAGATACTCATTAAATTTCCCTAAACAAACATTTACAGCATATTGTTGTGTTTGCAGATGTTTTGTATTATCAATACTACGCTTTATTTTAATACCTGCAATAGTATTAATATGATAAAAATCTTGAGGGGAAAGATAGAGGATTATTTTACACTCTGATTTACCAACCAAAGTAAGCATTTCATCTTTAATTTCCGTATGGACAGCATTATCAAGCTTTGGTTCTTTACCCCATTTTACATTAGTCCACTTTATTGGACGATTTTCGTCTATATTTTTACCTCTTTTAAGAGCAAGGACTTTTCTACATAGTGACCTCATATCCGATTCGTCAACAACTAAACCGCCATAGATAAAAAACTTAAACTCACAATTTTCTACTATATTTGTCTCGTCAGTAATGAAAAACTTCATAATTTGAAATTGTACTCTTATTTTCAGATTTATAGAAACATATTCCATTTATTAATCTTAAAAGTGTTAATATACCCTTAATAAATCCATGTATAACCCATTAACAAAACAACATATAATCATTGCTGACCAATGTCTCGTTGACCTGAATAAACACCAAGAATTGACATTAAAAGAAGAAGACCTTGCCAATACTCTAGGTTCTTACAACTTAAGAAATGGCTTAGAAACATTAGGAGACTTATCACGAAAAGCTTTTTTTATTGAAAAAGGTAGCTCCAAGTCTCTAGGTCTTGGTGGTTATCGTGATGATTCAGGGGTTTTTGTTACTCAATTTGCTCTATCTTATCTTTGCAATATTCTTCTCATTTCAAGGGCTAATGACTGGAAAAAGAAACTGGTGTCAGACAAAGAAAACTCACTACTTTTACTAAATATGTATAGCAACTTGCTTGTTCAACCAAAACTTGATGAAGAAAAAATAAAAAATGAAGGCGATGAAACAATTGCTTCAATGTTCGTTCGAATGTCATTTGAACAATTTGAATACCAATTTGAACCAGATAGTATGATAGCAAGAAATATGGTGATGTTCACTGAAATCTTGCAAAAGCATCAGCCAAAAAAGTTTAGTGAATTAAACACTATCTTTGAGAAAGAAACAAGTTTATCTATAAAGGAATATTATATGTATGGTATTTTTATTTTTGCCTGTCTTCAAGATACTTCATTATTCAGTGAGACAAGAATGGTTGGGGCAAAGATAGAAGGCTTTGAGGATTATTTTACGATTGAAAAGTTGGATAAGTTTATTGGTCTTGTTTCTGCAGATTATAAAACAATAAGAGAGCTAGATAAGGAGTTAAATAAAAATTTAGACCCTATTAACACAAAGAACAGACTTAACCCTTTAAAAATTTTCCCCATTATTAAGACTGACAAAACCGAAAGAGGTTTTCCTTATGTGGTTCCAAACATAATTAATTTTTTATTTAAAAGTTTTGATGGTGTCTATTGGTGGTTTGACCATTACTTTCAGCTACAAGGTAAAATTGAAGACTATAGAACATATTTTGGTTCAATCTTTGAGGACTATGTTGGTCTAGTTTTGAAAGATATCTATGGTGAAAGTGAAGTACTGCCAGAGATATCTTACAAGAAAGGAAAGTTTACAGATTGGGTTGTTGAAAAAAATGAAACTGTTTATCTATTTGAGGCAAAATCATATCAATTTTCATTGCCTACTCTTCAGACAGGTGACATAGAAAGAATAATTGGAGAAGTTAGAAAAAAAATAGTTCAAGCAATTAAACAAGTTTATGAGCGAAGTTTAGATATAGAAAAGTATAGTGAACTTTCTCATTTAAGGGGTAAAAAGATTGTACCAGTGATTGTTTTTCTTGACATCCCCCTTGTCTCTTCAAGTGCATACAAGACTTTAATTAAGAGGGAACTAGATATTCTAGAACAAGACGATAAGTATAAAGGAATAGCTAACTTTAATTTCAACTTACTAAATATAGATGAACTTGAGCAATATGCTTACGCCTCAGATATAGCACCGTTAGAAGCAATTTTCGATTCAATCAAAGGAAGATTTGATAAAGGATTTATTTCTGAGATTTATAAGTTAACAAATAATACGAGACCGAAGAAGAATTTTATCACAAAAAAATATAATCAATTTTTTAATGAAATACTAGTTAATAAAAAAAGTAAGTAATTCTGTATACTATAAAATATATGCTCAGTTTAGATTTTTTTAATAAAAAAAGGAACCTACGTGTTGCTAAAACTTCCACAATCGTAGTTGTTGATAATCTAGTTTCAGCTATTGATAATTCAATAAACGGTGGTCAACCTCTATTAGGTACGTCATGGAGTTTATTAAAAGGTATTTATGGAGCTAGTGTAGAATTAAGACAAGAGCGTGCTATTGAGTTTATAGAAATGATTAGAGATAACCCTAGTATTTTTACTAAAGAAGTTTTGGCGACGGAGGAGTTTCAGGATGGTTTTGTGTATACATTTCAAAAATACCTAAATGAAAGAATTGCTAAAAAAAGAAAAATTATCAAAGAAGTTTTCTTTGGTTTTTCTTCAAGCACCTTAAAACAAGATTTTAAGCTAGAAAGATTACTTTTTACACTTGAACAGCTGTCACTTGAAGATATTGAAGTTATTAAAATTTTTTCAGATGGCACGATACTACTTTGGGACAAAAACCAATTCCCTAACATGAGCGAAGAAGAAGCTCTTAAAATGAGTAAACAGCCCTTGAATGTAGGTCAAGTTGGAGAACATATTCTTTCAAAAATGAAAGGGTTGAAGCAGTTCAAAGATAACGATTATACAGTTGAAATACTTTTAAGGTTATCTAGCTTAGGTCTTGTTCTCGGAGGTATCGACGCTAGTTATGACTATTCAAGTTCTAATTTTAGAGAATCAAAGTTTGGTAAAGAGTTTGTTTCTTACGTTTTAGAATAAGTTTTTCTATTGGTGCTATTATATGTCTATGAAAGCATATGTATCAATATCTACTGTTTCTGTACCAGACGGTAAATTTATTCCAAGATTTCAATTTATAGAACAGCAAGGTGCACAAACAACTTTTATTCCCTATGAACTAGGTTTGGAGAGTGCGTGTAGTTCTGAAGAGGAAGCGTTAAGGCATGCGGAAGTTCACGCTCGAAGACAAGCTGTACAAAATTACGGACAAGATGTTGAGCTATTTGTAAAAGTAGGAGATTAGCTGTTTTCTTCAATAATTGCTTGTCGAACATCATCCCAAATAGAGAGCCCGATAGGACGAAGACCCTCAGAAAGGGTCTTTTGTCCTTTTGTATCAACCTTTTTATCCAGTTCGAAACTGTTTTCAGCGTCTATTTTCTGTTGTACTCTTTTAGAAATGACTTCTACAGGTCTTTTGAGTAACGGTAAGACTATTTTATCTTTTAACATTAGGTTCGAAAACATATGCGACAAAAGTGTTCTCCTCTCCTCAGGTGATCTTTTTTTGCAGATCTCTCTTGCTCTAAAAGCAAGATCTAAAATGTTAAGCCAAATCTCAAAGTATTTAGTCTCTTCATTTTTTATCCTACTGATTTGCTCTTGGATCTCTAACTGCTCTTTGTTCACTTCTTCTCTTTTTTTATCCCAAAAATCAGAACTGATTTTTTGGTCTAGTCTATCGTTATAGAGTGTGTCTAGTCGGCTCTGTAGTTGAACATAGCGAGCGTTAAGCGTCTTGAGAGTGTTTTCCTTATACTCTGTTTCCTGAGCGTGATTTAGCTTAATTTTTGCCTTAATCTGCTCAGCTTCTTCTTTGGTGATGTTCTCAAAAAACTTGAATACACCGAAAAGTTGAGTCTCGAGTTCTTCTTCTGTAGTGTAAGGCTTCTGAGTACACTCATTGTAGTGGTTACAGTGATAATAAATAATTCCTTTTTGGATTTCTGCTGTAATGGTTCCTCCACACTCTCCACATTTCATCATCTTCTTAAACTGAAAGTTATGTTTACTTTTTGATGGTGCAAGTTTTTTATTCCTAACTTCCTGAGCTTTATTGAAAAGCTCTCTTGTGATGATCGGTTCTTGCTTTGCTTCAACGTAAAGAACTTTATTCCACCTCATAGCCCCATAGTAGAATGGTTCATTGAGAATGTCCTCTATCCTATTCTTGGCTGGTTTTTTACCAGAACGAGTTCTGAAGCCTTCAGAGTATAGCTTCTGCCTAAGAGCTTCCATTGAATAATTGCCACTTGCATAGAGTTCAAAGACTTTCTTAACGAAAGGTGCTACTTCTTTATCTATGACGTGTATCTTATGACCCTTGTCTCCAATTGTTTTGTAACCAATTGGTGGTCTAGTTGGTAACCAGCCTTGAGCCAGTTTTTCTGCTTGCCCTTTCTTAACTTCTTCAGAAAGATTTGCAATGAACTTTTTTGCTAAGACTATTTCAATATCCCAACGAAATTTTTCATCAGACTTTGCTTCTTTATGAAGAATAAGATTTTGCTTAACAAAATGTATCTTTCGATCTTTATCTTCATCTAACCAATCGCCAGCAACAACCGCCTCTTTTAGGTTACGAGTAAGACGATCAACTTTTTCCACTAAGAGATTCTTAACATTATGCTTAGTCATATATTCCATCATTTCAGCAAAGATTTTTCTTTGCTTTGCACCACTAGCACTTTCAGAAACAGAAAACACTTTTAATGTGTTAAAGCCCTTTCTTTCTAAGTATTCTTTTAGAAGCTTTTCCTGCGAAGGAAGCGAGTACCCAGTTTCTTCTTGTTCTTTTGAAGAAACTCTACAGTAGAAAACATTAGTATTATTAGAGACTTCTTTCATAGTTTTAGTATATCAATTTTTGATTAGATAATAATTTTATTTTAGACAATAAGCTAAACTTAACCCTTTAGATAATTTCTTAAAAAGGTTTCAAGCATTTCAAACATTTATGAGGTTAGGTTTGGACACACAACTTATAAGACCCCTTTAGGAAAAACTAGTTTTTTAATTAAAAACTTGGTGTTTCGTTTTTCTTGTATTTATCTTTAGTTTATGTCGGAGTGTATTCGATACAAATCAGATGGCTGGGTGGCAAGTTTGATAACCATTTCCCCAGCTTTCGCATTTGTACCTAATAGCACCCTTATTTATTTGACTACAGGTTGTTTACCAATTCCTATAGTTGGAATAAGAGCTGTCTTTGAACTTCTCTGCCCTTAAAAGAAGGATTTCCTAACCTATTTATTCCAATTCGCACGACTCTAGAAGAGGCTCCCCACCACCGAGAGAGAAGCCTGTTCCAATTTCCTGCGAGGAAGTTACGCTATTTTTATAGTCCTCAAAATCAAACTTTGCCAATAGATCAAAAAAACTTGCTAGCTCTGACACATCTTGTTCATTTAATTTTAAGTCGGTGGTAGCTTCCATATTGGAGTTCCCAACTACGACATATGTTTATTTTTAAGCAACAAAAAACTCGAAAGTAGATTGGAACCTAAGACAAAAATATGTCTTTAGAGTTCATCTAATTTCGAGTTCTCTGCTCGTTTAGCTTTTTCTTGTCGATTGATTTTCTCTGTTACTAATCGGGAAAAGTTGAAGCTTAAAGTGGAGGTTTTCTCAAGATGAGTTTTATTCAGTTGTGTATTAAGTATATCTTACCCAAGTAAATATACAAGTAAAAAACGGTTGATTTATCTCTTTGATTATTAAGCGCTTTTTGTTACTATGTGGATAACAATTAAATACAGTAGTCCTAACCTTTTAATTTATTAAAAGTATGGACATAAAAACGTGACAAACGTAAAAACCCTATCATTAAGACGTTTGTCGCGTTATATCTGGAAACGGACGTAAAGATCTTCGGATCTTCCTAGTGGTAGGATTTTTGTGTCTTACCTAAACGTATTCTTAAACCGCGACAAATATTATGAATAAAAAAATAATCACAATAATAGTGATAATCTGTGCAGTAGTCTTATTTTTCATATATATAAATAAGTCATCTCGTGTAGGGAGTACCAATACAGACTGTTCTCAATATACTGATTTAATAAACAGAAAAATAAAAGAAAGTGATAGAGTCTTAAAGAATGAAAGATACAGCTTAAATGAGATATTTTATAGCCCTAGAATGAATACTTGCTTATACGCTTTTACAGTGCATACCTCTCAAATATATGGTGGTTCTGATTTATATTTTATCTATGATTTTTTCGGAGGAGCTATTTTTGGTGGGAGCGTTGATACTGACTTTCAGATAAAAAGAATAGACTTAAAAAGATAGTAAGGATTAACAGGAAGAAAGCTTCGTGTGCTTTGAATAAAGATCATTTACCCTATTTAGAGCTTCTTGTAGCTCTGGAGAGTTATTTCCACCATACCTCCATTGGACTGAATGACAACCAAATTCTTGAGATAGTTTTCTTTCTAAATATCTAAAAGCAAGACGACCATCGCTCCCTATTGCTTTTACTAATTGTTCTCTAGCTTTTAGAGTAACCTCTGCTTTCCACGCTTGTTTTTGCTGTAAAAAGTCAGGGTTTTTATTCTGGTAGTTATAAAGTGTCTTTTCTGAAATACCAGCTAAGTTACAGGCTTCTTTGTCTGTAGAATCTAGAGAATAAGCCATTTTAAGCTCACTCAAAACCTGCTTATTTATTACAGTTGGTCTACCGTATTTTTTGTTAGTTTTTTTACCTAAGGTATTCATAAAAATGATATTAGTGTTACTAATAAGTTTTTACGATTTAGATTTTAGCTATTTGCTTAATTATATAACTTTTTAGACTTTTCTTGAAGAAGTTCTGCCTATAAAGGTTATTTCACAAGATGTATTTTTATAGATAGAAAATACAATATTTTGTCAAATATGCTTGACTTATATCTATATATAGAGTATAATTAGTATATTATTACAAATAAATGTAATTTTATATAAATATGATAATAACAAGAATTAGAGCAAGTAATTTTTATGGGGTAAAAGATCCTGTAGAAGTAACTTTTACTGAGGGAGGAGTAAAGGAAAAAATAGGTTACGTAAATATTGGGAAAGAAAGAGTATCTCTTATTTCTGGCTTTTATGGTGCTAACGCTTCAGGTAAAACCACTGTGTTAAATATTATTGATACCATAACTAGAATTATGGTATCAAAACAACAAGATTCTGTACTTTCACCTAACGGAATAAACGTAGAGACGTCTATATCTCTCCCTAATTACACTACTGCAATGCAAACAAAACCCATTGTAATGGAAATGGATTTCATAATTGATGAGGATAAATATAATTATTCGGTTTCTATCATAAATAATGGGAAAGAGATTTCTGAGGAGGTCTTATATAAGAATAATAAAAATATATTCAATAGAAAAAATCACAATATTTCATTTGAAGCTAACTTAGCTAAGAAAATAAGTATATTGGCAGAAAATATGATAGCTCCAAAAAAATCTTCTTTTCTTTCTGTTATTTTAGATGATAGTTCTGATGTCTCTGTCTTTACTAATCTTAAAGAAGAGATTGGTATTTCTAATCTTAACAAAATAAAAACTAATTTTTGCTTTATTACTGACAAACGTTCAGTTCAGATGGGGCAAAATAACTTAACTGGATTAGGAGTTTTTGCTGTTACCTATCTTAACAGTAGTACTCAGGTACAAAATGAAATGCTTGGTACAGTTAATCCTATAGTGAAATATTTTGAACCAACTTTTGAAAGTATTGTTATCAAAAAAGAAAGTGATGACAATATCACAAATAAATCTTTTACTTTTGCTTATGAAGCAAAGTATAGTAATTTCTATAGGAATCTTGGCGTTACAGAACTTTCTGCTGGGACGCGCGAACTCATCGCGTATATAGGAGATATTATCAAGATATTAAAAATGGGCGGTATTGTTGTCTATGATGAAACAAGTAAGTTTTATCACCCAGATATGGAGATCGCTATCCTTAATCTCTTCAAAGATAAAGATATAAACAAAAATAATGCTCAAATATTTTTCTCTTCACATAATCACGAAACCTTCGATTTACTTCAGAATGATCAAGCGCACGTCGTAAACAAAATTAAGGACAATATAACTGTAAGTAAAGTGTCAGATTACGATGTTAAAGAAAGAGATAACATAAAGAGGGTGTATCGTTTAGGTTCTCTTGGAGGTGTTCCGGACACTATAGATTTTAACAGAATTATAAATAATCTTTTGTAAACTTTATGGAGAAGAAGAAAAGTTTTACAATATATTATTTACTACTTTGTGAAGGAACTACGAAGTTTAACCTCTTCGCCTACTTAACAAGGAATAAGTTTAGAGGACTTTTTGACGAATCTAATATTAAATTTAGCGACAAGGTACAAATTGTAGAAGCTGGAGTATCTCAAGGTAAATTAAATGGTACTGGTAACATCGGTAGTTTCCAAACAAAATACGACTTAAATCAAAAACCCTGCAGCAGAGACTGCAGGGTATGACCTGATACATGACCTTCTGTCTACCAGAGTGTGAGGTTGTTCACATTGTCTTTAACTCCCTGCTTCTTGACGTACTGCTGTACAACATGCCAGCCCGCTCGTTCACTCACTGTTGCTACATAGTATCCGTCGGTCCAGAATTCTCCACCCCAAAGATCTTTCTTTACTTCTGGAAACTTGAGGAAGATTTGTTTTGCAGTAATGCTTTTGTAGAGTCTCACGAACTGTCCGATGGAATACTTGGGATGAAATGAGACGAGGAGGTGAATATGGTCTCCATCGGTTCCAACTTGTTCAATCTCACAACCATATCTTTCTTGTATACCTTGGGAGACATTTTTAATACAGTCACTGATACATTCTGTCAGCAGTACTTTTCTGTACTTAACGGGAAAGACAATGTGGTAGTGAGTATCATACGCACAGTGGTAACCCTTTTGTGTCATGTAGCTATTGTAGTTGAAAACCGAAGGTTTTCAAACTTTCCTACAAGGACCTGCGGCAGAGACCGCAGGGAATCGAGTACAAGGACCTGCGGCAGAGACCGCAGGGAATCGAGTTAAAAAAAATTATTCAGGTCAAAAACTATTCTTTGTATTAGATAAAGATCTTGATGATTCTTCAAAGTTTGAAGCGCTAATACACAGCGATGGAGATATTGTTCAATTCCTAATGTATAACTCGGAGCATTTACTATTGAAGCTTAGTGGGAAAAATCCTAAAGAACCCTCAGACTTTAATAATTTGAAAGATTTTAGAGACTACAGTGAGGTAGAGTTTCTAAAACAATTTAAGAAAGTAGCTCCTGAGTTTAAGGATCCTGATTTTGAATCAGTATTTGCTAAACTAAATGATAAAGAGATTCGTGCTACTTTTACTGAATTATTTGCAACACTATCTTAATTTTAGATTAGCTAACTAAACTTCTGATTTCATTTAGGCTTATTGTTGGGTATGGATATTCAGTAACCCAATCTATTGTTCGGAAGTCGTCTGCTAGAGCGAGCCAGATTACAAAAAACTACATCGTCAATGTGGTTTTTTGTAATCTGGCTCCGCGAAGCAGATGAACTGCTTCATGTGTGTGTAGAGATCGAATGTCTCAGTGATGTTTTAATTTTAGATAAGTCCGGTAATAATTTTTTGCCATTCTTAAACCTTATTTTGTAAGAACTACGCTGTGGATAAACTCTATTACCAAACAAATCTTTTGTTTGAGTTGACTACAAAATAAAAACCACGAGGCGGGATAATAGAAATTCGTACCGTGAGACTTCGCGAGTACTTATGAGTACGGTCGCACAAAATGTAGCGCACGCAATTAGTAACTCGTAACCAATCCTACCCTTCGCGGAGCTGATTTTTAAGTGCATTATAACCAAGTCACAAATTTAGTAATTCGAATCACGTCTAAATGAGCACATTCATGTCTTGGATACAACGAGCAAGTTTTAGATGAAGATAATTCGTTAATTACAAACTAAAAATACTTATATCTTATATGGGTATTTTTGGTATAGGCAAGGTGGGTATGAAACTAATGCCGTGTAGGTACTACTTGAGAGTTGAATTTACAATAACGAAGGAGTGATTGACATATCAGTTATTATAGTGTATATTGACACAGCTCACTAAGGGGTATTTTGCCCATCAACAACCACGGAGAGAAGAATGAACGCAATTAAAATCCTGATCTTTTTTTTCGTCACACTGTTCGCCCTCATGGGAAATGCAGCAGGCAACGGTGGTACGGACTCATCGGCAAGCAGCGATGGCGGCTCAGCAGCGTGGTCAAAGTACGAAGCCGCGAAGTCGGTGGCTTGGAAAGAGTACGAAGCCGCCAAGTCAGCTTCCTGGAAAAAGTACGAGGCAGCCAAGAACAGCGCGTTCAAGGTCTACGACGACTTCGACCATGCGGAGCTGATGAAGCTCCGTACCACAAACCGCGAAGCCTACCTGCAATGGATCGATAGGGAAAAGATCCGCAGCACGACGCAGTGGCTGAAGCCCGAGACCTCCGTTCCCGAGATCCGTACCTACGTGGCGGCATCACGGGCTAAGTTCTCGGAGTACGAAATGAGTGACCGCAAGGCCTTCAATGAGTACGATAAGACAACGGCAGACGCCTTCAAAGCATACGACGTAACAAGGGAAAAGGCGTACCAAGCATACCAGACGGCCTCGCAAGCCAAGAATTAATCACCGTCCTCAACAGGCAAAACCACCTGAAGGACGGTTTTGCTTTTTTTATACGAGACAGATTTAGTCTTCACCCCTAGAAAAGGAACCTCCGGGTCTTTCTCGCTTTACAATTTCGAACCTAAAGTATTTAAGCGTAAGATACTTTTATCTTATCCTTATCTTGCTTTATCTTTCGAATAGTTACAGACACAATGTCACTAGGATTTGCCACATGAGTCCCTCCACATAGAACACCATAGTAAACAGTACGCAAAGGTTTTCCATATTGAGCACTCTTTTCACTAAATAAAATACGTGTGTCTATCTTTCTAAAAACAATTTTATTACTTTTATTTTCAATTTCTTTAACTAAAACTGATATATCTTCCCCGCTAGTGCTACCACTGTATTCTACATAAGCCCCTTCTGGGAAGTGATAATCTTTCCCAGCTTTCCATTTTAGATTAAGTTCTTGAACCGCTTGAATGAAGGCGAGTATTAATTTTTCTTTTTTATATACTTTCTTCAATAATTGTCTGTCGGGCTTCATCCCAAGTTCGGAACACTTGACAAAACTATCTTAAAATTGTTAGAGTAAATTTGTTTCTAAATCAAAAAAAGTTCTCATGTTATACATTCTAGTGTCCATGACAGAAGAACATTGTCATGATCAATCTAGTCTTCTGATTGTAATTGAAACAAGTAAAATAGGTGAAGACTCACCTCTCAAAATAGGACAGCAGGTCTCTTTCAAAAATCCAAAGAATGATGGGCACTCTTCCGGATGGATTGTGACTTTTTTCTCGAAAGATCAAGATGGCGATATTTCAGGATGCTTAGCAAGACATCATGGTCATATCTAAACTGTCGTAGCAAGAAGTTGCTTCGTCGGTTTCTTGTTTTATATACTAACCAAATGTATCTTGCTCCAGTTAAATGTTCTAACTGCATCCACACACGAGAACGAGCAAAAATACCTTTATAAATAAAGGTATTTTTGTATTTACTTGTAGGGAGTTGGGTAGTAATAAAATAGCTTACCCCTGCTTTTTCGTAAAAGTGTTCCAGAGTAAGAATGCGACGAGAGCAGAGAGTGATATAGAAAGTACTTCAACTATTTCAAAGTCTGCGACACCTCCAAAATATCTAAGACTAGACGGAACAAATGGCCACACTATCACCCATATGAAGAGAAATGTTTGTATCTTTTGATTTTTGGTTATAAAAGGATTCAGTATAAGAGAAAGTCCTATACAAAAATCTAAAAGACCAACAAAAGGCGTGAGCGTGTAGGCAAATGGTTTCAAGAAAGGTATGACACTTATAATTGCTATAAACTCATCACTGTGAGCAAACCCTTCAACTATTTTTCCACCAAACATATAAACAACATAAAGAGCTGGAATAAGCCAAATATATTTTTTTATTTTATTCATAACTCTAGTGTAGCACCTACTACTTCAAGTAAACTATTTTTGTTACTATATCTTTTTTAGATATCAAAAACATGGAAAAATTATACTTACTTAAAGAAGTCTAGTTATTTATTAGCATTAACTACAGTACTCATCATTTTATTATTGCCATGATCTTAATGTAAGAAACTATTCAATAACTTATCTATTTATAATAAAGCTCCTCAGGTCAAAGACCTCCCCTCACTCCGTTCGTATCGGAGAGGTATCTACAAGAACTGCTCCGCAAGAATTATTGAAAACCAAGGGTTTTCAAACTTTCCTACTGTGACTTGTAGTGCAAGACTCTAAAAGAATAAGAGTACCATTCTTTCAACTTTACTTTTCTGAATCGCGTCTATACTAAGAAACAAGTTGCTATAATACACACCGTGTGACAACTACTAGAATCAAAAATAGTTCTGTATACCAACCATACAAACATAAAGAATAACTTTATTTTTGAGTTATAAACAGAAGATTCTTTTATAAAGTTATATACTGTAGTAAAGAAAATACTTATGAAATTTCAACTCCCCTTTTTTACTTTATTACTTTTATTACTAAACAATTTCTCTTTTGCGTTTGCTACGACAACAACCACCCTAGTAGGAAATACAACTTCCATAAAAATACCTCTAGAAGCAGTCGAATCAACTATGCAAGTTGGTATAAAGCCGATAGCTATGCCTATACAAAAATCTACGAGTAGCAGACTCGTCACACCTATTTCAGAAATAGATAACTTACCTGAAATAAGCACCTCTACACTTTCCACCATCGCACATCAAGAAATAAAAAGAGTCGTATCGAAACTAGACAGTATCACTGAAGAAAATAAAAATCTTCACCTCAATAACTCTCTACACCTGACAGTTATGTCTGTCTACAATTCTTTAGCTTCTGCTTCACTTAAGACAGAAATACTTATTGGCAAACTTGATACCTTACTACTCAAAAAACAAGCAGTAAGAACAGATATGAGTAACATCATTTCAAAAGAAAATGAAGCAAAGATAAGTCTCAACACTGCAAATAGATCACTCTCGACACTCTCGATACTTGTTGAAAGCTTTATCAGCGAAAATAGTACAAGTACCTATAAAAAACTTGCTCAAACAAAGAAAATTGAATTTCATCTTGCTGCAGAGTCTGCCCGTAAAAATATAAAATCTGCTAATGAGACTATTAAGCAAGCTTTAGCAGAAATGAGACAAAATCTTGCTCCTGAAGAAAATAGTAATGTCACCTCCTCAAGTAGTATTAAACAAATCATTGTGCCTCTTTCACCATCATCTGAGGTACTTCAAAGTAATACTCAATAATAACTATGGACCCAAATACAACACATGTGCAAAATACAGGAGATCTCGCATTACTTTCTGGAGTTGGTAATCCATTAGACATACAAGCTGTAGAAACAGATTTCTCTGCAACACCTTCTATACTTTCTACAGAAGCTTTAGTTCCTAGCGAAGCAATAGCTTTCCCTGATATACCTGCATTAGATAACCTGAGCTCTACTACTGCAACAGTAGAGACCATTCCAACTTCAATAAAAGAAGAAGTCATACCTGGAACAACTGTTCCTCCAACACCTATTAAGACGGACACTGATATTGCCTCTGTTCCTCCAATCACTACACCAATAACACAAAAGACTGAACGTTCTGGGATACTCGGTATTACTATTGGAATCTTTTTTCTCATTTCACTTATTGTAGGTGCAAGTCTTTACTATTATTTTTATATGTATAAGAAAACAGCGCTTACTATGCCCACAAAAAAAGACCTTTCCCAAACATTAATTAAAACTGAAGTTCCTCAAAAGATTGAAGTTGCGACAGAAACTATAGCAACTTTAATTGAAGAAAATCTTGCAATAGATACTGCGGTAAACTTTGCAAATAATGATCCAGCGTTAGCAGATGATTCGCTTTCTCGTTTCGATGAAGCCCTGAAATAATATATTTTATTTCTATTATTTTTAACGTAAGTTGCAAAAAATAATTAGACCTTGTGCAATCCACAGTGCATTTACTAAAACCATAATATACTAGACCAATGAATCAACTCCTCCACCACTTTATTGAACAAAGACCATGGGGCAATTTTGAGCAATTTACTTTAAATGAAGTTTCGACGGTTAAAATAATTACCGTAAGTGCACATCAAGCATTTAGTTTACAAAAACATAGTAACCGCAGCGAGTTTTGGAAAGTATTATCTGGAGAAGGGTGCATCACTTACGGTGACATACGTGAATTAGTTGAGGTCGGTAGAGTTTATGCATTACCCTGTGGCGCAGTGCATCGCATGGAAGCTGAAAGCATCCCCATTGTGTTTCTTGAAATTGCGCTTGGCAATTTCGACGAGAGTGACATAATTAGACTTGAAGATAAATACGGAAGGCAATAAAAAGTATGCATCAATTTTCGGACTTCTTAGACGAAATCTCTGACTTCTCTTTTATAAAGGGACTGATAATCCTCTTACCTATACTCATCCTCATCTATTTAGAAAGAAAAGAGATCCTTTTCTTTTTTTATGATATCACAGAAAAAGTTACTGATAGTTTCAAAGAAACTTTTTATCTAACAAGACATCAATCAAACCCTCTCCTCTCTCCGAGACCTCATATTGGCTGGGAAAAAGAAGGTGTCTTTAATCCTGCGGCACTCCTTATTAATAACACTGTACATCTTCTTTACAGGGCTATTGGTGGTGACGGCATCTCACGAGTTGGTTATTCAAAAAGTGACGATGGAAAAGTTTTCGAAGAAGGGCTTGAGTATCCCGTCTTCACATTTAAGCAATCAAAACCTCTTGGCATGATTGAAAAAAAATATGATAGAGTGATGTATCCATCTGGTGGTAGCTTTGGAGGTGCGGAAGACCCGCGGGCTACTCATATCGATGGCAAAATTTACATGACCTTTAACGCATTTGATGGCTGGGATTTTATACGTGTAGCCCTAACCATGATAGATGAAAAAGATTTTCTTTCTGGTAAGTGGAAATGGATGGCTCCAAGATTAATTTCCCCACCAGGACAAATACATAAAAACTGGGTTATCTTTCCGGAAAAAATAAATGGTAAATACGCTATTTTACATAGTATTTCTCCAAATGTTGAAGTGGAGTACCGTGATTCATTAGAAACTATCGGTATCTATGATTCATTTATACAAAGTCCGGTTGGAGTTCGCACTGCTGGAAATAAGGGTCAGTGGGACTCACGTGTTCGTGGAGCGGGACCACCACCTGTTAAAACAGAAGATGGCTGGCTCGTTTTTTACCATGCAAACGATGATACAGAACCACATAAATATAAGCTTGGTGTTAACTTGCTTGATTTAAATGACCCTTCAAAAATACTTGCACGCTCAAAGTCTCCAATACTAGAGCCTGACATGTGGTATGAAAATGACTGGAAACCAGGCATCGTATACGCATGTGGAGCTGTCATAAAAGATGAAATACTCCATCTGTACTATGGTGGTGGAGACAAGCATGTCTGTTCAGCTCATACCAAAGTAAAAGATCTTCTTTCTTGGCTCAAAAAAGAAGAAGGAGAACCATTAACATTAATTAAATAAGTGATATGTATATAATCAAACGAGATGAGAATAACCCAATACTGCATCCGACCAAATTAAGACGCTTTGAAGCATTAGCGACCTTAAATGGTTGCCCTGTCATCTACAAAGAAGACCAATACTTAATTTATCGTGCCATGGCACCGCGTGACCCACTCGTCACACATGACGCTCTCATCTCTTCTATTGGTATTGCAAAATGGTCTCCGGCATCGAAGAGTTATGAAAAAAGAAAGATGTTTATCGAGCCGAGCGCATCTTTTGACAAATTCGGTTGTGAAGACCCTCGTGTCACTTTTTTTGAAGGAAATTACTATATTTTTTACACTGCCCTCTCTAGTGTTCCCTTTCAAGCAGAGTGTATTAAAGTAGCCTGCGCTATTTCTCGTGATCTCACCCGCCTCGAATCAAGACACCTCGTCACACCCTTTAACGCTAAAGCAATGACACTTTTCCCTGAGCGTATTAATGGCAAAATTGCTGTGCTTTTTTCTGCTCATACCGACGAACCACCAGCTAAAATGTGTATCGCGTATGTTGATCGTATCGAACAACTCTTTGATGAAACTTTTTGGACCAAGTGGCATGAGACTATCGATGAAAATACACTCCATATCACCAAAACTGCCGATGACCATAACGAAGTTGGAGCACCTCCACTACTTACTAAAGAAGGGTGGCTTCTCATTTATTCAAGAGCTCAAAATTACTTTGATGAAAGAGAGCGCCTCTTTACTGTAGAGGCAGTTCTTCTTGATAAAGATAATCCTCTTATCATCAAAAAGAGAACCAAGAATCCAATACTTATCCCTGAAACTCATTATGAAGAATATGGTCTCGTTGGGTCTATCGTCTTTCCCTCTGGAGCTCTCTATGATGAAAAAAAAGATACGCTTGATATATACTACGGAGCAGCTGATATGACCTGCGCTAGAGCTACACTGACACTCTCACATCTACTCTCTTCAATGGGCAATGATGATGAACTACTGACTCGCGCAACAAATGCACCAGCACTGCTCCCTCTTTCAGATTCTGTCTGGGAAAGTACTGCTGTCTTTAATCCTACCGCTATCGATCTAGACGGAAGTGTCTATATTTTATATCGTGCTATGGGAGCGGATAATACCTCAGTAGTCGGCATGGCAGTTTCAAAGGATGGTATCACCATCGATGAGAGACTTTCTCTTCCTGTTTATGTACCACGTTCTGAATTTGAATTAAAACATGGTGGGCCAAATGATAATTCAGGTTGCGAGGATCCACGCATTACTCTCATTGGGGATACACTTTATATGCTCTATACCGCCTACAACAGTGTTAGCGTTCCAAGAATAGCCATGACGAGTATTAAGAAGAGTGATTTCTTAAGTAGAGATTTTACCAAGTGGACAGAACCAACACTTATCTCACCAGACTTTGTTGGAGACAAAGACTCCTGTGTCTTTCCAAAAAAGATTGACGACTCTTACATGATTATTCATCGTATTGACCCTCAAATATGTGCCGACTTTGTGAAAGAACTTTCGAGCGACAGTGCTCACCTTTATCGTTGTGTTGAAATGATGCAACCACGTGCCGGAACTTGGGAAGCTGTGCGTATTGGTCTTGCTGCTACTCCTATCGAAACGGATAAAGGATATATTATGTTTTACCATGGTGTAGCTAAAGATAAAACATATTCACTCGGAGCAGCTCTCCTTGATAAAAAAGATCCGTCTATCGTCTTGTCACGTACTGTCGAACCTATCTTTTATCCAAAAGAAAATTATGAAAAGTTTGGACTCATACCAAATGTTGTTTTTCCCTGTGGTGCTGTTCTTCGTGATAAAACTATCTTTGTCTACTATGGAGGGGCAGATACTGTGACCCACGTAGCAACAGTCTCTCTTGATAAATTGCTCGGCAGACTGTATCCTGTGTTCATGCAAGATAACGCCTAATCATGACAACTCTCCCCTTTCAAGCAATAGCTTTTGATATTGATGACACTTTATCGGTCAGCAAACAACCATTACAACCAGTGCTCGCAGGACTACTCGCAAAGCTTAGTTTTATTGTACCTATTGGTATCATTTCTGGTGCTAAGAAAGACCAAATACTGACTCAGCTCATGGCAAATATTGAAGGAGCAAAGAAAGAAAACTTTTTCCTTTTCCCAAATGGTGGAGCAGGAGCCTATACCTACAAACCAGAGGGAGAGCTTGTGACTATTTACGAACACACTATCAGTAAAGAAGAGGCAGAAAAAATAAAAACCATTGCAGAGAAAATTATTTCTGACACTAAGATAAATGAAGGTCATACTCTTTATGGAGAAGTTGTCGAATGGCGTGGACCAAGTGTCGCTATTTCACTGCTAGGACAAGATACTCCTCCTGACATCAAGAGAGCCTTTGATCCAGATCAAGCGAAGCGTAAAATGTTATTACCTTACCTTCAAAAAGCATTACCAGAATACAGCATTCGTATAGGAGGACTAACAACCATTGATATCAATCAGCCTGGTATAGACAAAGCCTTTGGCATGCGTGAATTTTCTAAACTAGTTATCATTCCAGAAGAGAATATACTGTATGTCGGTGATGCTCTTTATGAAGGTGGTAATGACTATGCGGTCCTTTCAACCAATCTCAAAATTCATGCTGTAAAAAATCCAGAAGATACCGAAGCCTTTCTTTCATCGCTTTTTCAAGACTTACATGATTAAACTCTACGAAGATGACGATATACTCGCCTTTGATAAACCAGTCGGGCTTTTAATGCACGTCGGTGATAAACCATATGATGCACCAACTTTCCTCTCTCTTTTACTTAAAGAGTACCCAGCACTGTCTCATATAAACAATCCTTACCCTCTTCAAAGCTCTGTCATACAATTGTCAGGTCTCGTTCACAGACTCGACCGTGATACAAGTGGAGTCGTCATAGTTGCCAAACATCAAAAATCCTTGGCTGATTTTTCCTTCTACTTTAAAGAAGGAGCTCTACAGAAAGAGTATACAGCCATAGTGCACGGAAATATCAAAGGAGAACAAAGTGTCACCAGTGCTCTTGGACGAGAAAAGAAAGGATTTAAGAGAGCGATAGAGGGTAGTTCTATAGCACGTGGTCCGTACATGTCTGCACATACTGACGTACGACCTGTTTCCTACGATGCTACAAATAATCGCACCTTAGTATGTCTCATCCCTCATACAGGCAGAACACATCAACTACGAGCACATCTTTCTAGTATTGGTCACCCTATCGTTGGAGATATACTTTATGGAGGCGAGGGAGATAAAAAAGAAAAGAGACTATACCTTCATGCAGAAAAAATAACCTTACCAAATGGTACCGTTATAACGAGCCCTCTTCCTTTTACTCTATCGTAGTAACTTCATTTTTCCATGGAAAACTTTTTATGTCTGCAACCTTTGCGAAAGGTAGTGGCATATTCCCTTCTATAGCGAAGCCAGCAGAACCTTTGTGACCACCACCTCCGTACTTGGTAGCAATGACCGTACAATCATAGTCACCATTACTTCGTAGTGA
>JAYTSG010000002.1:0-4991 GCA_043745785.1 bacterium
TCCTTCTCAAATACGCTCTCACCAATCTGATCATATGATAATCATACACACCTTTCAATAACTCATGTGCTTGTGTAAGTTTGTATATCCCCTCTTTTGCTTTGACCGTTTTAAATGCTTCTTCTATTTTTTCCCTATCTTTCTTTTTGGGCAACAAATGCTCTATCAACATCTCTTCATCTTTTTCTTGAATTTTTTCTATATGACCAATGATAGTGTCGACTGTTAGCTTTCTTTTTTCTGCAATTTCTTTGAGCGAAAACTTCTCTTTGAGTAAAAGTTTTGTTTCCTCAAAGGTTGAAATTTTTTCTTCTACTTCCTCGAGATCTATATCCTCTTCTTTTTCTTTGTTACCACCACATTTAAGAATATATACTTCATGTTTTTGGTAAAGCTCCTCAACTTTATATTTTTCAAGAGCTTCACCTGCCTTATCGCTACGAATACGAAAGGTAGTGTCCATCTCACGTACTTCTTCTGAAAGGTAAAGAGCACTATTACCAAGACCTTTCAAAAATAATCCTTCAAGACTACGAAGTCTTGAAAGTGCTACATACCCCATACCTGGAGCAAAAGCCTTCGAGAGATCTATCTCTGCTTCATCGAGCGTCATGCCCTGCGACTTGTGTACAGTGATAGCCCACGCAAGCTTGAGAGGTATTTGAGAAATCTCCGCTTTGACTTTTCCATCTTCTTCAATACGCCAAGAATCGGCTTTGATACTCACTTTTTTACCATTTGCAAGATCTACTATTGGTGCCCCTTCAGTGTCAAAACCAGTGATCTCCCCAAGAGACCCATTCACAAAGCGACGCTCTGGATCATTTTTAATACACATCACTTTGGCTCCAATTTTAAGGGCAAAAAATTCATCCGCAAGACAGTTATTTTTGAGCATCTCTACATTTTTAGCATTACCTTTGGTCACCATACGAAATACTTTTGATTCACCATCTATCTTTTCAAACTCACGCTGATTGATACCATCAACGTCGACATTGTGGGTATACAATTTGGTAATACTTTTTTGTGTACTCACTAGACTGCGTTCGCGCAGGAGGTCATAGGTGTATTCCGTTACATCCCCTGTGCGTATCTCGCGAAGGATTCCCGTCAAACTGTCATCTTCTTGACGATGTTGTTCTGTTAAATAACATATGACAGGCTTTGCTTCTTTCCAACTTTTCGAATGATATGCATAAAGTGCTTGGACGCCACCCCGTTTTGAAATAGGAGGAAGCTGGAAGAAGTCTCCTGAAAAAATGACTTGTAGTCCCCCAAAAGGTCTGATATCTCGCCTCATCGCTTTACCAACCTCTGAGAGCATATCTAAAAACTGTGCCGAGAGCATCGAAACTTCATCGATAACAAGCACTGATACACCATTCCATTTTTTATAGAGAGGCTGTTTTTCAGTCAGAGCGTCGATATCATATGAAGAAAGATGATCACGAATACCGAGGCCACTCCACGAGTGTATGGTCTGCCCTCCAACATGCGTTGCAGCTATACCAGTAGACGCCGTCACTGCATACGGTACGCGATGCGACCGTAGATATTTCAGGTATTCACGAAGAACATAACTTTTTCCAGCACCAGCAGCACCAGTTAAAAATGTTGTATGTCCGAGTTTTAAAATAGTGAGTGCTTCTTTTTGTGTCATCACTTGAAGTATAGCAAAAATTGCTCATCTTTTTTTGTTTAACAAAAATTAAAAAATACTGTATTTTACTATTGGCTTTTAAAAATATACTGAATATTACCATCAACTGAACCAAAGGAGGGTTCATGAAAAAATTACTGATACCAGCAATCCCAACAGTGATCTTTCTCTGTATCATCTTGAGGGTCAAAGACTACCTTGATGAATACTATTTAAACATATCCGAAGAAGAACAGTTGAAAAAACTGATCGTCGTTCTTTTTGTCATAGCAATCTTGTTTACTGTCCAGGTCGTGATACAACTAAGGAGGTTTCTTAAATTCCACAAGAGAAAAAAGGATGTTCTTCGGATGGTAGAACGAGGTGATGTTCGAATAATGTTTCTCAATGAAACAAATCGTAATTGGCCGGTACAGGAGATACTGACTGAATATAATCCAGATGCTGATGTAGACTACGCAAAATTCCTGCTTAACCTTTACTCGAAGAGAAGAGATAGGAAGATCACTAAAATCCCCTCTTGGTCTCTCGTTGTTAAGCATTTTCCCAAGGAAGTCATCGAACTCAACCTAAACTAATGTCTATCACTCATCTCTACATAGAAGGGCTGTCTAGCTTAGATAGCCCTTTTTATACGCCTAAACTCTCAAATATTTTCTCACCGCGAGTATCGAAGAAATAACAGCAAGCAGTGCTCCCGAACAAAGGAGAAGCAATGCGAGCTCAAAGAAATGTTCTTTATAGTAAATAAAGAAGTTCATTCCGTCAAAAAATATAACAGTCTTTTTGGTAACCCAAATGGTTCCCGCCCAAAAAATAGCCAGTGTAGCAATAGTAGCAACTAGTGCATACAGTACCGCCTCAACGATAAATGGTCCTCTGATATACATATTTGAAGCACCGACGAGCTTCATCACAGCTATTTCATCACGGAAGACAAAGATTGCAAGACGTACTGTATTATACACAATCATACAACTCATCATGATAAATATGATAGAAAGCCACACGCCGACAGTGTTCACCCAGCCAATGATGGCATTTAAGTGAGTGATACTATCTTTCAATTGATAGTAGTTGATCTTATCGACATACTCTTCTTTACCTCCAAGTATAGAAGAACCATCTTGCAATTGTTTTGCTATCTCTTCATACATAGAAGGGTCTTTTGCCAAGATAGAAAGTGATGCGCCGAATGGATTGTCTCCAAGCTCATCGAGTGCTTGCAGCGTCAATTGGTCCCCACT
This sequence comes from bacterium, assembly GCA_043745785.1. Taxonomy (GTDB): domain Bacteria; phylum Patescibacteriota; class Minisyncoccia; order Phycocordibacterales; family UBA5272; genus UBA11704. The sequence continues at coordinate 2,911 of JAYTSG010000002.1, forward strand.
GTGACTATTTTTGAATTGTTCAAGTGCATTATCCTTTGAGGTATACGTTACAGTGCTCACTTGTGGTAGTCCAAGTATGCGGGCCCGTATGTCGGACACCTGCGCTTCTGTGGCGTCGCCCGTGAAATAAATACGTACGTCTACTTTATTTCTGACTTGCACAAGTGTGTAATCAAAGACCGCTCTAAAAAAATAAAATGCAGCAATGATGCAGAGCGTTATAGTCAGTATCAAAATAGAAGAAAGTGATACTGTTCTATTACGATAAAATCCAGAGAAGCCTGCACCGAGAATTCTTCGTAGTAATGTCATTTTCATACAAATTAAATGGTGTACTTGCCACTCTTGGTATCTTTAATAATTTTTCCATTTTCCATCACGATGACACGTTTACCTAGTGAGTCAACGATGCCTTTGTTGTGAGTGGTAAGTATAATAGTGGTGCCGAGGTCATTTATCTTTTTCAATATCTGTACGATGTCGTACGTATTTACTGGGTCAAGATTTCCTGTCGGCTCATCAGCGATAATAATCTCTGGCCTATTGACGATGGCCCGAGCTATCGCAACACGTTGTTGTTCTCCACCAGAAAGCTCATGAGGAAAATGATCCATCTTATCTTTCATATCGACGAGATCAAAAACATGGGGAACATCACTAAAAATATCATCGTCATGTTTACCGGCAACTTCCATCGCAAAAGCAACATTTTCATAGGCAGTTTTGTAGGGAATAAGTCGAAAGTCTTGAAAAACAACTCCAATTTTTCTGCGATACTTAGTCATCTTGTCTCCTGTTAAATCGTGTATATCTGCGGAGTGAAAAGAAACGATGCCTTTGCTCGGAGCTTCTTCGGCGAGTAACAGTTTAATAATAGTCGTTTTACCAGCACCAGAATGACCCACAATAGAGACCAACTCTCCTTTATTGATAGCGAAAGAAATGTCATCGATGACTTTCTTTCCATTTTGATATTCTTTAGTTACTTTATCGAAATACAGCATGTATAGAGTATACCACTAAGCTTCATCATCTACTTTTTTGTCCACAGAACGGAGGTACAGCATCAGCGCATAATGGGCAACATCCGTGCCAGTCGTTGCGAGAGATTCCAAAAAACGACCACCGTTTAAAATATTTGGACTACTGGTTACGCCGGTCACCATATGACCGCGTTTGGTCGTAATGAAATCAAGCAGAAAGAGTGACTCAGGTAAAAGAGCGCTATGCACTTTTCTCGTAAAATCGAGTATGCTCTTTTTATCTTCATGAGATAAATAAGTGAGAGGAAGAAGGCGATGTTCTTTGGTCGGCTTTTCATATTTTCGTACCTGCACCTCAATTGGTAAAGTCATATAGAGCTCTTCATTGCGATAATGAGGAATAGCAACAATACTCCTCGTCTTTGCGTCACGATAATGCATGACTTGCACATCATCTGTTTCAATCATACTGTTGATAGCTATGACGAGATCTTTGTGTGTCGAAACCACCACTCCATGCTCTTCACCATGAGAAGAACGTACAATATACGGAGCAAGTATTCCTGTGAAAGCATCTCTTATTTTTGCATGATAAGTGACATTTCCTTTACGAAATATCATCGTCTCAGGAACGAGTATGTCATTCTGAGCAAGTACACGAAAAAGCATTTCTCTATCGAGAGAAAAAGGAAATTGGTTCGAATGCAGGAGGCGTTTTACCCCGAGACGCTCTGCCACTGCATGATAGTCTTCCTTACTTCGCTGATTAACAGTATCGATATAGGCATCCACCATAGCTAAGGCGTGTAGTGGTTCCATAGGGAGCCCATTTTTATACCACTTGCCTTCTTGATCTATATACACGTCAACTGGGTCGCCACCATAAAGAGGTAAAGATCCGACAATATTTGCCCCTGTCAAAATAGAAAGAGAATGATTTTTGGAACCACCACGAAGTACAAGAATTTTTGGTTGATCACTCATATGATAAGTTATTTCAGTATAGTACAGTATAGAAAAAGGAAGAAGTCAGATGTTCGTTCTTTTACCATAACAAGAAGCGACGATTTCTTTATTTCGATTCTTAAGCAAGATATG
>JAYTSG010000003.1:0-14426 GCA_043745785.1 bacterium
ACTTTTATTCTGACAAAAAATAACAATAAAGTTGCAGAAATATCTACCACACTTCTTGGTGCGCATAATATTCAAAACATAATCGGAGTTTCCGCATTATTACTTGAAACAAAAAAAATATCTGCAGATCAGCTCACTCAAAGTGTAGTTACTTTTAAAGGCATAGTGAGGAGACTTGATAAAAAAAGTGATAAAACGAGGATACCTGTCTTTGAGGGGTTTGGATCTTCAATTGATAAAGCGAAATCTGCAATCAGTGCAATACAATTACATTTCTCTGAAAGAAAACTTTTTATCATTTTTGAGCCTCATACTTTTTCCTGGAGGGACAGATCAGCGATCGCTTGGTATGATACAGTTTTTTCGGGAGGAGACTCTGTTTTAATTTATAAGCCACCAGAGTACAGAGAGGAGCTTCATGACCAACTCACTTTAGATGAGATATGTGAACGAACCAAAAAAACCAATATTAAAACTTTTAAAGCTCCAACAATAGAGGAGGCTAGGCTCGCCCTTCAGAATATACAAGAAGATTCTGTCGTACTTATTTTAAGCTCTGGAGGTATGGACGGGCTCATACAAGACACTGTCAATTTTTTAGAAAGTAAATTTCCTCGTATATAAGTATGAAAATATTTGCTTCTGAATTTGGACATTCTTATGAAACATATTCTTTTGCTTATACACTCTACGCAAAGAAAGAAGATGCTGACACACTTTCTGAGTTATATGAGCAAGGATTTTTGCCATATTCTGGAGCTAAAAATGTCTACGATTTATTTTATATGGCTCGTAGTGTTCGTTCCAAAATACAAGAATGGAATCCTTCAAGTGAAAACAGAAGAGTTCTTCGGCTATATGATGGTATTTTTACAAAAAAAATAAAGAGTTTGTCTGAAATAAGAAATGATAAACATTTTATTAATCTCTGCTTATCTTATTTTAATCTCGCCCATGGTTCTGTTATGCCGCGAGAAAGACTTGATCTTATTTTAGACACAAATCTTATTACAACTGTCATTGAACACAGTCTTACTGATATTCCTGTCGCTTATATTTTACTGGTCGAGGATGAAAAAATATCTCATTACTGGTTTTCTTTTTTTAGCCATGAATACGCAAAGTCATCACTTGGAATGTGGCTTGGTCTTGATCATATCAGAGATTTAAAGGGCGGAACAAAAGAGTATTTTTATTTTGGAACCTGTTACGCTGAAAAAGCTCTTTACAAAACAAATGTAGAGCCGCTCTCTTTTTGGAACGGTAGAATCTGGTCTGATGATATTAAAGAACTTAAAAAGCTATGTCGTAGTGATACCGAAAGACATATCGATACGCACAATGATCTTTTAAAAAATACCTTTGAACTATTTTAATCTACTCACAAAAAGAGCCTTACTTCGGAAGTATTCTAGGAAAATTTTTACTTCTACTTGACGATGTATCCCTTTCTCTTTTGATGTCGATTCTGGTTCATGATACCGTAAACTACTCACTGAATTATGTTCACCGACTTCATAACCGGTCACCAGCAGCATATGAAAACGTTTTTGCTCAAGGATTCTTTTTTCAACCGAGACCATGACTGGGATCCCTGTATCAAGTGCACGCATGATTTCTGCCACCCCTGTGAGACCTTCTTTACGGTATGCAGATAGACCGAGCTCTCTTGCTTTCATCGCTACATAATCATGTACCCAACCATTTTCTGAGTGGTATCAACCACGCATCAGAGTCTCATTACACAGCGCTAACATGTCTAATGGAACAACATTTTCATATTCTGCAACCATCACAAAAGAAACGACTCCACATGCACGGAGTATCCAAAATGAATCATCTATACTAAGAAATAGTGAATAGTATGGTACGTCTAATTTCATACATAGTGAGCTTAATTTTAAGAAACCTCTTTCATTGATAGAACCCATAGACTTAAGTGAGAATCTTCAACCAAGAGCGAATCTGATGATTCAGAAGTAGTCTTTTATTTTGAAAGAAATGTACTTGAGGTAGAGTGATTTAAAAATAAAATAGTACCGCAAATAAAGTTAGTAAATCTGTAAGTTCTACTTATATTCCGTTTCTTGAGAAAAGTATTCTAACAGTCTTGAGCGCAATAATGGTATCAAGAAACAGTGACTGATTTTTTATATAATAAAAATCGTATTCGAGTTTACGTAAATGTCCATCAACTCCGCGCGGAGAACCGTCATCCTGACTCACTTGTGCCCAACCAGAAAGCCCTGGACGCACTGAATAACGAATCATATAATAAGGAAATTCTTGGGTCATTTTTCTTCCTATTTCAACCAGCTCTGCCCGAGGACCAATGAGAGAAAGGTCACCTTTAATGATGGAAAATACTTGAGGAAACTCATCAAGTCTCGTCTTTCGTAAAAATGCACCAACTTTTGTCACTTTATTATTGATAGATTCCCCTGTTTTACCATCCTTACCAAAACCAGTTTTATCATTAAAGGTCATCGTTCTGAATTTAAAAATAGAAATGATATTACCTCTTTCTCCAAGACGTTCTTGTTTTATAAGGACTTTTCCGCCATCTTCACGTTTGATAGCGAATGCAATGAAGGGATACAAGATACCGATAAAGAAGAGAAGTGGTATCGAAACAATAAAGTCGAGAGTCCTCTTCACAGCAACATACAATTTCATATTGAAGCTCACATTTTCAAAAAACCAGAAATAACCAACATCTGGTAGTGGCATGCGTTTGAATATATCTTGATACATACGACGCATGTCGTAAAGGAGTATGCCGTCACTCGCTGCATTATAAAGATAAGGAAGAAGAGGGCTGAGCTTTGGATCTCTGACATCTGCCACGATAATTCTGATGCTATTTTTCTTGAGGAGCTGGTGAAATTCTTTAATTTCTTCAGGACCAAAAGTACTCTCTTCACGGAGTGAAAAGTGATGAACAAAATAGAGTGAAAAATTTTTCTCACCGTTAATAGTTCTTTTGAGTTCTTCATATTCATCTCCTTCACCAATGAGGAGCGCACGAGTGTTACTTCTCTTTGCTTTCAAAATCTCAAACTGCACTCTGAAAGCAAAGAGAATAAAGAGTAACGATATCATTTGATAGAAAAGTACTAACTTAGGAGCAAAACCTTCTGGGAAAAGATAAAAGATGACAACCCCTGCTACACCTGTCGCAATAACAGCATACAGAGTATATGAAAATATTTTTGCTATAGTCCTGACTGATTCCACATCATAGAGACCAACAATGTAGAGGGCTAACAAATAGAAGAAAATGATGCCGCTAAATGCACTAAGATGTTGATTAAAATAAGAAAAAGTGACCATCTCAAAGCTTCTTACGCTGAGCGCTGTGTACAGCGAAATGAAAAAACAAACGATGTCACCAGAAATAAGGATTGCTTTTTTGCCGTGAAGTTGTACCATATACATATACTTTACTACAACTATGAAAAGAAGCCTAGAGAAAAAACCAAAACTTCTGTACATGATCACAAAAGCGAATTGGGGAGGAGCTCAAAAATATGTTTTTGAGCTTGCCACAAATCCTATGATACGTAAGGATTTTTCTGTATCTGTCGTAACAGGAAGTGAAGGTGATCTACATGAAAGACTGAAGCAAAAAAGCATTCCAACGACCGTCTTACCCATTAAAAACTCTTACAACCCTCTCGCCGCCATTTTTGAAATCAGAAAAATGGTACTTTTTTTAAGAAGAGAAAAGCCTCTTGTGATACATATCAACAGCTCTAAAATGGCTCTAGTTGCGTCTCTTTCTGGAAAAATTGCTGGGGTTCCTCATATTATATTTACTGCACATAATTGGACATTCACTGAGAAAAGAACTTGGTATATGAAATACATACTACGCTTCTTTTTTTATATAGTAGTACATCTTTCAAGTAAAACTATTTGTGTTGCGGAAAATGTTAAAAACTCTCTCAAAGCTCCAACTTTTTTAAAAAAGAAAATGTCGGTTATTTATAATGGTGTGAATGATATCACTTTTAAAACTTTACCAAAACTTTCTGAAGGAAGTTCTGTTAGACATATTGTATCTATCGGTGAACTTCATCCCAATAAAGGGCAAGATACAGTGCTCTCAATACTTCCTTTTATTGAGAATATTCACTATCACATTATCGGTGAAGGTAGAATGAGAGCCAGATTAGAGGCTCTCATCAAAAAGAAAGGGATAGAAAAAAAAGTAACACTGTATGGTCATATCGAGAATGCACAAGCATTGCTGCCACAGTATGATCTATTCCTTCTTCCTTCAAGGACTGAAGCCCTTCCGTATGTTATTCTTGAAGCGTTACAATCAGGACTACCCATCATCGCCAGAAGAGTAGGAGGAGTGCCAGAAATAATACAAGGGATTAGCTCCGCTACAATATATGACAACGATAACGAGCTGATTGATCTACTTAAAAAAGACCTTCCCCTCCCTGTGGCTTGGAAAGATGATCGTTTTGTTATAGACAATATGATACGCAAAACTGCGTTTGAATATCATAATTTAATTGATTAAAAAGTATAAAAACTATTCGCTTTTTTATACTATCTGTCTAAGTATTCCATCGAATATAGTCTGCTACGTTTAGAAAACGTACCATTCATTAGACATCTTTCAAAAGTCTCAAAACTTTCCTGTATTATCATACTTGCAAAGGCAGATCCAAGACATGAATTGGGTAATTCAGAATACAGTATGTATTAGACTTCTTTCAAAACCCTCCCGTGTCATTCCTGAATTACCCAATTCACGCTTGGCGCTGAGCAGTTTTGTCATCAAAAGTGAGTCCAGAATCTAGGTTGTATTTCAAAGGGAAGACCTGTATCCCAGCGTCATACGTGAATCTGGTGATTCAGCGTCATACGTCAATTTGGTAATTGAGATATTTTGAGTACACAATTCTAGGATGATAACTATGATAATGAAGGTTTTGAAAGAGATCGATTTATATTTAACTATGTGTTAGCCATCTCTCGAAAGATGTTAAAGTATAGACTTTGTTTAGAACAATAGTTAATGAACTGTAAAATCATATTTCGAAGAATCACGATGTGACCTTCTACCATATCTCGACATAGCAATGCACATGCCAAGAGCAATAGATTCTACCAGTAGGTGAGTTCCTCCATAACTCATAAAGGGTAGTGGTATTCCTGTCACTGGCATAATACCAATATTCATACCAACACTCACTACAAGATGTGTCATGAACCAAATGAGAACACCGTATGTAAAAAGACTTTCAAAATTACTGTACGAAGTTACCGCAAAAGAGAGCAACTGCATAAAGAGTATGAAAAAAAGAACCAGCAGAAAAAGTGATCCTACTAAACCCCATTCTTCGGCATATGCAGCAAAAATAAAATCTGTCCTATACTCAGGTAAATACTCAAGACGAGATTGTGTCCCGTAACCAATACCCTTTCCAAGTAAGCCTCCAGAACCAACAGCTATAGTTGACTGATAAGCATTATAGCCAGAACCTCGAATATCCGCGAGAGGGTTTACAAAATTAATAATTCTCGCTTTTTGATAAGGTTTAAAAAGAAAATTCCAACCGAGCAGGAAGATAATTAACCCCATACTAATCACAAAAATCAAGTGTTTTTTTGAAATACCTGATATAAAAACAAGACCAAACCAAATAGCACACAATACCATACTAGAACCAAAATCAGGTTGTAGGAGTACAAGAAATAAAGGTACCAGTAAGTAGAGAAAAGAAATAATTATGTGATTAATATAAGCGATTTCAATATGTCTTCGAGAAAAATACTTTGCAAGTACTAATATCAACACTAGTTTAATGAGATCTACCGGCTGAAAAGAGATACCGCCAAGAGAGAACCAGCTTTGAGCACCTTTAGTCACTTTTCCAATGAGTAAAATGAGAGCGAGCAATAAAATACCGATAGCATACATCGCTGTAATTATTTTTGTTTCATTGAGAAATCTAAAATCAATCCGACTGACAAAGAAACAGACAAAAAAAGAAATAACTATCCAAAAACTCTGCTTAAGAAAATAAGGATCTGAAAATGATAGACCACTCATGGTAAGTAACCCGGCAAATGAAATAAGCATAGCACTCGCCATGAGTATCAGTCCACGCCACCCTTCAAAAAAGGCGCTTTTAAAAAGCATATGGGTCAAGTGCCGCGTAAGCCCTTATAGTTGTTGGTTCTCTACCGAAGGTGTGTCCAAATATTATCTCAATAGTTTTTGTTTCTCCTCGAGAAAGTCTCTCAACCATTGATTCTGATACACCAAGAGGTTTCCTTTGCTCATCATAAAGCACAACACTTACTGGAAAACGAAGCAACTCTTTCTTAGTGGTATTGGTAAGGGTTACGTAAACACCATTTTTACTCACCTGGTCAAAAGAAGTGGCAATTTTTATCGGTGTTATAATCTTATTTTTTATAACATAAGAATAGCCTTCTTCTTTGACGACAATTACTTTGTCAGGTACGCCAGACAAAGTAACTCTTTGAAGCACAACAGGAAGATCTGAAGCAACTGGAATTATAGTTAAAACCTCTTTTTGTAAGAGGATTTTATCTTCTTTTGACTTAAGAATGACTGTTAATTTTAATGACTTTGGAGCACTTCCAGAGTTTTTGTTTAGCAAAAGCACTCCAACATCATAGGTTCCGTCATCATTTTTGAAAAACTGAGCAAAGGTGGTCTCGACTGGAATAACGTCAGAGGAGCACAGTAGAGAACAAGATCCACCACAGTCAACCCCAACTTCTTCGCCATTCTGTACGCCATCTTTACAGGTTGGAGCCTGGTAGAGTTTTTGATATGAAAAATAGGAAAATGGCACAAGAAAAATAATAAGTAGTGTTAAACCATATACAAATCTACGCCAGAGTGCCCACATTGAGCAAGTATACCATATCTAAATAGTTGAGCTTCTTTCTTAAGAGAAACAAAGTATCTACTACTGATTTAACTTATACAAGAAATAGCCAGGTACGTTATTTTCTTTTAATCTCAAGCTATTTTGTACTAGTGCTGCTTGCTTGTCTTGGGTAGACTGGTAGGTACACTGATTTCTCAATACATCGGAGTGTCGTACTACTAATAGTATCTGATTGTACTCCTCGGCAAGCTTTTACCGCAAGTTCGATATTGGAACTCGGGTCAATTTGCCCATTAATGGATTTCATTTCAAAATTAAAACCAAAACTTGAAATAGGTATACCCTCTCCTTTTTCAAAGGAGGCTACCAAGGTGGTAGGTGAAGATAAGATACTTTTTTCAATATTACAGGGTCCTGCTTCATCGGAGAGAACCTTTCCCGCATCATCAACAGATTGCGTATTATATGGACAACCAGCCTTAACTGTCACGGTATTAACATTGTATGCATTCAAGAAAAGCTTTTTGGACGAATCAAGTTTTACTCCAGAGAGAGAAAGTTCAGTTGAGGCAATTTTTTGAAAATAATCAGAAACTTTTGCAGTCTGAACTCTTTGTACACAAATATTTTTAAGACAAGCCTTGATAGTGTACGGCACCTGATTGGTCGTCGGAGTAGAAGACGCATCGAAAGAGAACCAACTTGGCTGACCTTCTCTATCAGTAAAGACAAGCTGGCTTTTCTTTCTTTCAAAAATGAGAGCCTGATTGACATCATTAAGGAACAAAAACTTTTCGTTACGACAGACAGAATCCCCGTCTGCTATTTTTACTTTGGTTAAACCGACAAGATTTTTAACCTCAATAATTCCAGTCGAGCAAGTTGCCTTCATGGAAACAGAGTCAGCATTGATAATCTTTGCATCATAGATTTGATCTCCTGCAGTTGTCGGAGTAAGTGAAAATGAAACAATTATTGGTCTGTCTAATGAGTTTGTGTTTGTCTCGATATTGTCACTTATGTCTGCTTGCATAATAGTAACTGGAACAGTCTTTGAATTTACTGTATTTTTTACTAATGTTCCAGAAGTGTTCGGCTCATCTATACTAGTAGAGACCCCACAACTAAGTTCATTAATCTTTGCTAAACTATAAGGTCCTACAATACCTGTTACTCTATAACCATATTCTTTTTGAAAAATACGAATACCTTCATACGTTCCAGAACCAAAAAAACCATTTGGTAAAGACTTTAGATACCCTAATTTATAAAGGGAATTTTGAAGTTTTGTAACATGTTTACTCTTTCCATCTTTAACTCCTTTTTGTAAAAGAGTTCCCACGGGTATAGAGCAAGACTCTGTCGTCATTACCATTTTCTTGGTCGAATGAGAAGAGATTATTGGTATTTTCTTTACTGTTTTTAGCGTTGTTGTCGCTACGCTATCAGAGATTATCGTAGTAGAAGCAGACTGCATCCTCGACTGATTTGAAGTGGAAGTTCCAACAATCATATCATCTGAAAACTGATTTACTGCTTGGTTCGTCTCAGAAAGTGCTATAACACTATTTTGTGCGAATGTAATCATTCCTACAAAAAGGATTATAGCCAAAAGTAATCGTAATTTTTTTCTCATTTTAAAAGTTTAACATACATACAACAGAGACCGTCATTGCAATACACAGAAAAAAGACTGACGTCTTTTTTCTTATCTCTAAACTCTGTCTACTTATCTTACTTCTTTTATATTCAAGGGGTTTGGAGTAATAGGCATTGTCGTCTCTGGTGGAGGTAGCATACGACGACCTCCATCGTCTCCTCCGCGCGGAGGTCTCACGCTTGTTGATGTGCCGCGCATCATATCCTCCATATATTTTTTCATTGATGATGACATCTCTATTCCTTTTTTATCAAACCTTCCTTGTCTTTGCCCTTCTCTCTCAGCTCCCCCTCCTTTTTTTGATTGCATTTGTATAGTTCCTGATGCGTTCATCATTGGCTTCATTTTACTCATTGCCTCATCGAGCTTTTTCTGCTGATCAACACTGAGTGAAGACTTTACTTTGTCTATGATTGCTTTTCTTGTGATCATCGTTGATGTTTCTGTGGCCTTGAGTGTCTCAATATCTTTTTGTAGATCTTGTTTAGTAGAGTCTGAAGTATCTCCTGCTTTTATTTTTTCATAGACGGTTTTTACAGTGTCACGAGCAATTTTGAGAGTCTCTTCATTTTTATTAAGTGAGTCCTTATCTTCCTGAGAAAGGAGACCAAGTATCATCTGACTGAGACCCATTTGTTCCTTACCTCCTTTTTTGTCACCATCTTGCATGGGTATAGTTTTATTTGCCCCTTCTTTTATTTCATTTGATTCATCCATTGGATGATACTGCGAATCAGTTGTATTGTTTACTCTATCACAAGAAACCATTTTTATCTTTTCACGAGTAAGAACACCGACATATCCAGTTGATGAAAGACCCTGTCTTTGCTGGAACATTTTCACTGCTTTGAGAGTTCCCGCACCGAAGTATCCTGTCGATTCTCCTTGCATATAGCCTCCAGCAATAAGGAAATCTTGAAGAGTGTTCACGTCTCCGTCTTGCCCTACTGTATCTCTCATTTTATAACGGAGGTTTGTAGAGACGGTGAGACAACTTGAAACAGAACCAAGAGGATCTACGTCACCAAGTACTGATGTTGTTACCATCGCCTCTTCTGCCTGTACTATCAACAACATTGCCATAAAACTGATACCCGCAAACATTACTTTTTTATTCATATTTTAATACTAATACGGAACACAAATGAAAGCGAACAACTTATACACAATTTTTATTCCTTTATCTAATTTGTGCTATTTGTATTTACTTGCTAGTGAACTAACTTTTTCAAGAAAGACATAACTTTTTACTTGATACGAAGAAAGTCTTATCGAGAGGAGACGAGAGTCCAGATCTGAGAATGCACCGCTTTTCTCTGTATCTAGAATAACCTTGAGCACTTCATTCCTAGAGTCAAAGACTTCATTAGAACCTTGTATAACACTTAACTTGTCACTTTCTGATAATCCATATTGAGCAAAAGCAAGAGAAATTTTATCAGCAGTCTCTTTCTTTAATTTTTCTTGACTTTTAGCGTCAAGCCATACCGGATTTGTTCCATTTTTAAAATCTTCTTCAGATTTAAGGGAAAATTTCGTATAGGCTAACAGTGAACTTTTCATCAAATCAAGATACTTAGTAAGGTCAGCTTTTAGTGTTACGCCTTCATCTGCAGTAAGTAAAGAGTCCTCTGAAAATTTTCTGAAATCATCATTAACGATACCTAGAGAATCTTTCGTTTTCTGAAATTTTAGTATAAGCGTTGTTTTTTCTTGTTCAGGTGCTATGGAGGGAGCATTTTTAGTTACAAGTAGTGTCTCTTCTTCCAATTTAAGCATTGTAGTATTGAGATAGTCAATTTTCTTTTTAAGAGCGAGAAGAGCATCAGCTTGAAATGTGGCAGTAGCCGAGGTAGAGTCTTTCTTATCTTTTATTACCTCATCAGAAGGAACTACTCTTTTAGCGACAGCTTTATCGCAACCCATTTTATTTAATTCATACACCGTATACTTTCCTGTTATACCAGTAACTTTAAGTCCTTTTTCTTTCTGTAATTTTTGTACTGCTACTTGTGTCTCTCCAGAGAAGACTCCATTTGGCTTTTCTGACAAGTATCCATTTTTATTTAAAATTGTCTGAAGAGTGATGATACTCTTCTTATCATTAGCTTTCCCTCCTTTTTGTAACAGAGTCGCTGGCTTAAGGTAACAAGAGTCAGAACTCACAGCTTCTGCAGAAACTAACATTGGTAAAAGTAAAAATAATGGAACGAGGAGGACCTGAAATTTTTTATACATGTGATTAAGCATAACAACAAGTTGCTCAGATAACAAGTAACAATCTCAATGAAAACCCTCAACCTCATACTAAAGATATCTTTTAATACTAAGAGCGTGGCCGAATTCATTTATATTTTTATAAGCTCTATATAAAAATATTACTAAAAACAAAAGTGCACTCTTTAGCGCTCTTTTGCCGACCACTTTATAAAGTTCTATAATAATCTATACTACTACTAATGTCTGAACGTCTACTTGTAAAATTGTTACTACTAGCTGGTGGCGTGATTATTCTTAGCTCTCTCTTACTTGGTTTGCGTTCAGCTCATAACTTTTACGCAAGCATTTTTAGGCTGTCATTTGATCAGATTTCTAGCTCTATACATCAAAGTACATCACCCTGTAAAAAAATAAGTGACTGTAAGGTGTTACCTGGCGATATTTTGATTCGTCGATATATAACAGACAGAACATTACTATTTGATAGAGTAGTTCATCCGTACTTTACACATTCAGCTTTTTATTTAGGAGACGATCAAATAGTCGAGGCAATAGGCACAGAGAAAAATCCTGCGGATGAGATACGAGTCACCTCATTATCAAAAAGTGATTGGCAAAATGAAGATATAGAAGCTTTTGTTATTATAAGGCCAGAGTATAGTAGCGCAACTCTAAATGTTATATTAAGCAACTTGAAAAATATCGCAGAAGATAAGGACTACAGGTTTGGGCTTCCAAAGCTCGGTTACAAAAGGGCGACCTGCGCTAGCCTTATTGCAAATGAGCTACTTAGTGAGCGTGTTCTTCATAGTTCTAATATACCTAAAATGATAACCCCTGACTATTTATTTTATTTAGCAGTACATAACCTCACAGAATTTAAAATTGTTGGGTTTACTATTCATAAATAAGTGGCTCCTCTCAATTTCTCAATCTACGTAACTTCTTCCGTAGTGTAAGCCCAGTATTCTCTAGTCTCTATCTACCCCTCTTTTTATTGAGGAGGTGTTTTAAAGAGAGCTCTACATTTTTCGTGGTTCTCTGATGCATTCACATTACAAACATCTAACCCAGGATATATCCTTGCTTTGTCCTTCCAACAGTCGGCCTCCTTGGAATCGAGTGCTAGACGTTCTTCTTCTGTAGCCTTAGGATATTTTGGACTTTCTATACTCTCACAAGGTTCTGAGCCTCTATAATTAATTTTCCTAGTATACGTGCAAGCCTCTCTGCCTATTGTACTTTTTGACCATGAGCAAACATCAATTCCTGGATTTGACCTTACAACTTCATACCAACAGTTGCCTTTTCTTGAATCTGGTAGACTGTCGCAAAATTGAGCAGCTTTAACAGAATCTTTTTTCTCACCTGCTATAAATGAAGCGAGAGAAAAATCAAAGTATGCAAAATAAGCGAGAAATACGACAGCTCCTACAAGAAACACTGACTCAAGGCAAAGGAATACTAAAGCAACCTTTGCATTCCATTTTCTAAAAAATTTGCCTATCAAATAGAAGATGGTAAAAAGAACTGCTGAAATGCCAAAAATAAATATTAGTGCCTGATCTAAAGTGTCGCAAAATTTACCAGTACAATTATACATGTGCCATGTAAGATAAGGAATGGGTAACAGTAACAACGACGGTATACCAAAAGCTAACCAAGCTCGACGGCCTAGTTTTGACCCCGAGAGTAAGACAGGGATTACTGATGCAAAAACAGAAATAACCAATAACAAAGCTGAGAAACCTAACAAATATGTAGACAAAATCCCAGAGACAGAATCACTTGTAAGATCACCAACCTCCGCCAGAGTAGCATGATAAACTTTGCTTACAGAAGAACTGAGCCATAGGCCGATGTCTGTCACGAGTACTATTAGCCAAATATAGAGTGGCCTTCTGTCGACATCTGGTGCGAGGTTTGAAGAAGAACTAAGATTAGACTGTGAAGTTTCCATGTGTTAAATTTGTTTAGGCATTTTATTTTTTATACTGTTTTGAGTATACTACCTACTAGAATCTTTTGTTACTAAACTCCTAGACCCCAACTCATTTTGATTACAAAACTCTCGAGGATGAAAGGCAACCACGCTCCTTACAGGAGCGTGGTTGCCTTTCATCTGTATTTTTATACAGCAAGAAACTTTCCTTTGAACTGACTCACGGACAAATAGAGATTCGTGCCGAGAGGCTCGGAGACTCGAGTGTAAGGAAATTTTTAGCAAAAAATTATTCCGTCAAGTAAAAGAGAGTTTTAAAAAGTATTTGGATGCATAGTCTTAGACCCTAAACTCCCCACCTAACCCTTGGAGTAAATCACGCAGGAAGACGTTCCAACGATTAGTAAATCGCTCCGGGAGGAGTTCGTGAACGAATAAATAGAAGCTTTGGTAAAAACCGTGCTCAGTTTTTACATCTTCGAAGCTAACTTAGCAAAGTTATGTCTTGGACCTAGCTTCTCGAAAAAATATCGTGTTTGCGGAAAGGGTTAGGTAAAAAGAAAGAAATTTAGTATTACACTCTAGTAAAAACAAAAACGCTTCTTACGAAGCGTTTTTGTTTACTCACATTCATGCACTTTGTTCTCCCGAAAAGCTACTTTCCCGGCATAGCCAGTATCATCGCTGCACTTGGGCTTAACGATTCTGTTCGAAATGGGAAGATGTGTGACCCCAAGACTGAATCAGGAGAACAAAAGGCACGAACAAATGACTATCTCGTCTACAACGAGGTATCAACTTTCAAAAGATATTTCTCTTGAAAACTCATACCTCGCGATAGCGAGTAACAAACAACATAAACAACGCCTTCATCTTTCCTCCAGATGATAGTGACGAACATATTTCCTAATAGGATTTCGGGTAATTAGTAATCCTCAGCTAAACACATTACTGTGCGTACACTTAGATCCTATCAACGTAATCATCTCTTACGACCCTTCAACGAATTCTTATCTTGGAGGTAGCTTCCTTCTTAGATGCTTTCAGAAGTTATCTGTGCCCGACATAGCTACTGGGCGGTCCGGCTGGCGCCAGAGCCCATACACCAGAGGTCAGTTCACCCCGGTCCTCTCGTACTAGGGGCAAGTCTCCTCAAAATTCGAACGCCCGCAGAAGATAGGAAACCAACCTGTCTCACGCATTACTGTTTTACATCATTCCTTGGTTTCCAGACCTGAATGAACCTTTATTACTAAAGGAATCGGACTATAGCATATTCTTTTCTTTTTTATTGTTATAAGTTAACAATAAAGTATTAAAGAGTGCTGACGTGTAGTCTCTACGGGTATAAATATGATTTATTTCCCTCGGAATTGTCTCTAGAAAATGTCCTTTGAATTAACTCAGGAAGCAATAAAAGATTTTTCCGATATATGTCAGCTTGTTCATATACATCACTGTATATAACCGCCGTGATCAATGTCTTTTTGGTAAGTTGAGTCTTACCTCCTCGGGTTCAAACGAAGAGAAGTTAATGATACAAGACTGTATTGAAAACAAACAGTTTTATTTGAGAAAATAATATTTGTTTTCATCCTGTATCATTCACTCCTCTACGGTTTGAACCCAGCTCACGTATCTTTTTAAATGGCGAACAGCCATACCCTTGGTAGCTTCTCCACCACCAGGATAAGATGAGCCGACATCGAGGTGC
>JAYTSG010000004.1:0-64917 GCA_043745785.1 bacterium
TGAGCTTGAGTAAGTTTTCCTTCAGACACAATTCTTTTTATGGCTTCATCACGCCCTGCCGTTGTTGTTTTCGGCGCAGTTGCGTCACCTTTCTTACTATCAACACGAGTGCTAGTAGAAACCGTTTCTGCTGCAGAAACGGTAGTAACAGCACTAAGAACAATGACACTTAGTACGATGGATGCTATTTTTTTCATAAATGTAAATGGGTTAAATCAATTAATCTGTCTAGTATATCACAGGGAATCCTGCCGAAATACTTATGTGTGTATAACAAAAAACCTATACAACATAAGTATTATTTTGTCTAAATACTTCTTTCAACTTTTCTCTGAAAAGACCTTCATCCATTCCTGCTTCTTTAGCAATGAACACAGGTGTGATGCCTATCTTCAAACTTTGCACAATTTTCGCTTCAGGGATATTCAATATAGTGGCGACATTTTTTATATAGTTTCGTTGAATGCTGTACATTCTTCGCTCTTCTTTATTCTTTTTCCCCTCCGTCATTTTCTTTACTATTTCATCTGCTTTTTCTTGCGTAATCCTTCCTGAAAGGATTTTTTCTGTAAGTTTTGCCATCATTCTTGTTTCTTGTAAATTCTCAAGACTTGCTTTTACCGTCACTTCATCTTTTCTAGAAGAAAGAATAATATCCTTAAGTGCTTCCTTTTTCTTAAGGCGAGCAATTATTTCATTTTTATCTACAGCGAGGACGACAGCAAGACTATCTGCCATTGCTTCCTGTAAATAATTTTTTTCTGTTTCATTTAACTCAGTAAATTCTCCTCGCCTTATTTTTTTATCTTTTTCATTTCGTTTACTTACAACAGGAGAATCCCCTGCGTGCATAGTAAGAACACTCACCAGAGCTGCTGTGCCTGCGAAAGCTAAGAATGTTTTTTTCATTATTTCATTGAAATGGCATTAGTACACATCTCTTATGCAGTTACTTTACTAGTACGCTTACTATATCGTACATTGTTATTACAAAGAAGTGACTCAAATATTTCAAATATGAAAGAATCACTAATTCGAGATTAAGAAAAATTCGAGAAATAGATAGTAACTTTAGAGTTTTTCTTAAATAACTATTTTATTTTCTTTTGTTTTTTCTCTTCTTCTTTATACTCCTCTTGTTTATCTTCAAAAAAATCTTTGTCAGGCTTGGTAATCTCACGCACGGCACGAGCTACAATAAATGAACCTTCCTTATCTCCAAAAATAAGAATCTCATCTCCCTGTACTATATTTGTATTATCTATAAATTTTGTTGTCTTGTCAGTACGAACCAAAGAGGTAACTCCATTTGACCCCAAGATGCTAAAAGTGACCCCTGTGCTTGTAGAAATAAGTGTTCCAACATGTATATGGTGTGACTCAGGACGAGCGTAGCGAGGAACAAAATCAAACCCTACAGCTTTCTCACTATGTTTCATCTGACGCAGTAGTAATGGATGCATTTGTGACTTAGCTACGACGAGTCCCGTAATACCTACAAAACCAATAACAAAAAGAAATAAATACATTAGTGGTAATCGGTAGACAGAGAAAGTATTTTTTGCGAGTAGCAACAGTGTAAACAATGAGACCAGTGACAGTAAAACTATTTTCCAGGGCAAATCATTTAAAATAGTCATGATACCAAAAAAACCAAAAGGAGACATGAGAAAGATACCACTCTTTGAAAGAGCGAATAGTATAAAAGAAATAATATAAAGTAATGCTAAAAAAAGAATAGCAATACCAGAGACAGCAACCGCTGCGCGCAAGAAGAAATAGAGTTTACTATGGGGGGTAATCTTATCGGTATCTATCTCTTGCATTATTCTCTCTTTCAAAGAGTTGTATTTTTTTTCTAGTTCTTTCATAGTTTTTGGTTATTTGAGTAGCTCTGCCAACTGTTTCTTTGCTCTCATGATTCTCACTCCGACGGTCGCTTTCGGTATTTCTAAAATATCACTTATTTCTTCATAACTTTTATCTTCATACAGAAAAAGTAGTAATGGCTCTTTATACTTATTATCTAAGGTCTCCATGGCTTTCTCTACTCTTACCTTTTCTTCTTTTTCTATTGCTTCATCATAAGGACTCTTACCGGCAACCAAATGAGGAAAGAAAGTATCAAATTCAAATAATGAAAAGAAACTGACTGCCTTTTTTTTCTTGAGTACATTCACATATTCATTGTGTGCTATACGGTATATCCACGATGAGAAAGATCTCTTGGTGTCAAAACTATTGATATGTGTATATGCTTTCATGAAGACTTCTTGTACAACATCTTCTATATCATCATTGTCATACAAAAAACGCCTTCCGTACCTGGTCAGTTTCTTTTCATATCGCTCAATGAGCATACCGTAGCTATCTTGATCTCCTCCTTGTACTAATGAGGCTATTTCTTCGTCTTTGAGGTCTATCATGTTATCTTCTCCTTAGTATTACATAGTTTCATCTATTTTCTTTCAAAATAAATACCTTTTCTCGAATACTCTATAAACTTAACAGTCCTTAAAAAACAAAAAAGAGCCATAGTATGGCTCTTTTTTGAAAATAACTGTGTTCTATTAGTCTCTTTTTGAAAGTTTTTCGAGCAGTCTTGCAGCAGTGTCTCGTCCGCCGAGACCAAAAGATAGTCCAACAGCGAGAGCCAATGCAAAAACGATACCCGCAAACAGTGTCTGCACGAGCGGGCCTGCGATATTAAGCTGAATTAAAGCTGGAAGTACCCCCGCGATAATAACGATAGACCATCTTGCGATAACAGCAACAAAGCCAGCCTGATGTATACCAGTCGCCTTCACAGAATGTTCTACGAGTCGTCCAATAAAATCTCCAAAGAGTGACGCAATGACAAGGATAATTACTGCAACAATAACCTTTGGAATATAAGTAAGAACATCTGAAAGGAGTGTCGTTACTTGATCGAGACCAAGAACGTTGGTAGCTGCAACAGTAAAGCCGAGTATGATAAACCATTTGATAAGTCCATCAAAGAAGCCGGCGATAGTAATATGAAATCCAGCTTTTTCACTGATAACATCGAGACCTGCCTGATGAAGAGCTCTGTCTATCTTAAGACTAAGAATGATTTGTCTAACCACCTTGCCGGCAATAGAGCCAAGGACAAAGCCTAGACCAAAGAGCACCAGCGCGATGATTGCTGCAGGCAAAAACATCATGACTGTCATCCATGTCGCTTTAAGGGACATAGTGAGTATTTCGAGTGGGTTCATGTAAGTATGCATAAATAATTTGTGTGTATATACACCCTTATACCGACATATAAAGGTAAGTACAGTATACAGAAGTATCTGCAATTATGGAGGGGATATCCTCAGAAAATACTCAGCAAAACTGATATCTGTATCATTTTCGACGAGGACTTAGTCTGCTTACCAGCAAAATAAAAAGTACTGTAGTTAGACAAATAGAAATGAAGTAAATAAACTCGAAAACTTTACAAGAGAGCTCTAGAGATTTCCTTTCAGTTTATCGATAATAATTTCATGATCGAGCACAAACACGTCCCCAACGAACTTATCGTACATTTTTCTTCTATATTCAAATTCTTCTGTATCCATGAGAGAGCTAGTGAGAGTTCTACCGAGTTCTGCTGAAAGTCCATCGAGCACTTTATCCGCCATCGTTTTTTTGAGTGATTCACCGACAATAAAGACGTCAACACGCAGCTTATCAGATTCTACAAAAACTCCTGCTAAAACAAAGAGTTTAATACGTCCAACCTGTTTAAAACGATTGGCAATCTCTTTTTTATCAATATTTTTGAAATCAAAAAGCAATTCTTTGAGAGCTTCATTATGAGGGAAGGCAGAGTTCAGTTTAAATAGTACTGCTTCTTTTATTTTTGTCTCCCCTTTTTTACCAACAATAACAGGAGCCTTACCCTTTCTTTTTTCCAAAAAGCCCAGTGAAGCAAGTGACATCAGTTCTTTACGAACATTTGGAAGTCTACCCTTCACTTTCTGAGAAAGAGAGCTGGCGTCTATTTGTGTTTCAGTTTGATGCAAGAAAAAACGCATGATTTTTACCCTTTCGTATCCGCCAAGTAGTTTTGCAAGAAGTTCCATAGGTGCTCATTGTAGCAAGAAAAAAAGCCTTGCGGAACTTGTTTTTTTTGAAAAAAATGGCGGTTGAGGAGTGAGTTCTAGGTTCTAGGTTCTAGGTTCTAGGTTCTAGAAAGATTATGTCACTTTCAAAAATTTCAAACTTCCAAGTATTTTCATTCTTGAACTAGTAAGTTCACATCTTGGATGCTGCGAAGGCAAGAATCCAGTATATGAAATCCATCATCATACGTTAATGTATACCTCAACCACTTTTATAAGATCTCAAGTATTTTGGTTCACCCCTCGATACTCATGCGAAATCCAGGTTGCAAGTTGCATAATTTTTACAAACAAAAAAGCTCCCTAGAGAAGCGGAGCTTCTTTTGGGAGCCTTGGGGCTCGTCCTATCTAAGTAGGAAGCTGATTGATGAGCCAGATAAGTACTGGGAACAGGAAGATGGTTCCACAGATGGAGAACCGAAAGGCTATAGCTTTGCGCCTCGCCACTTCGGCGTCGCTCATGTTGGACGGGTTCATGTACGTGCCTTCTTAACCGAAGTCAAGATGAGCAAGGGCTTTGCGCTCTCGTACTGTGGTACCGGAGAATTCACACATTTCCGGCGGAAGTCCAACGCCATGGGGCTCATCAAACCTTCTGATGAGCCGACAACACCGGTGATCTACCAGCGAAAGTCTGGCGCGCTCATCAGCTGCGGACAGGTCACCTGCACCCACAATATGGACATGTCGGACATGATGCGGGACTTTTCAAGCAGTTCAGACGGTTTGAAAGACTTGTGCACCGCGCTCGGTTGCGCGTAGGTCGCCGCTGAGAAGCAGCAACCGAGGACAACGGCGGCAAGGAGAACAAGGACGGACTGGCGAGAAATGTGGAACATGATGGATCTTTCTGTGGTCGTTAGGGGGGGTTGAAAAGGGCGGGAAACTTTAGTCTTTACTATATCATAATTAAGTATAAAAGTCAATAGTAAAGTGCTAGTTTTAGGCTCTCTTTCCTTTAAAAAGCTTTACAAATCAACAATATAGTCAATAATTTTGTGAAATAGTTTTGTTACAAATATACCCTCTTTTATCTTTTCTTTTACCTCTAAAATAACTCTTATTCAACGAGTAAATCTATTCAGTGGGATGACTAACCTTCACTTCATATGGCTTTAGACTTTTTTCAAAACTCTGACAGCCCAAGCTATCTCCTTTAGCTCTTTAAGGATAAACTTCACTCATTAACAATAATTTTTCAAAAAATATGGAAAAAGAATCAAGCATGCTCTTCAAATTAAAAGAAACTATCTTCTCACCACTCGTGCTATTTGGATTTCTCATTCTCGCTGGATTCATTTTTTCGGGACTCATGTTTAAGTCTGGTCTCTCTGATATATCGGTACTCACCAATGCAAACGGTATCACCGTCTCTGGTACGGCAGAAAGATTTGTAAAAAGTGATAGAGGGTCACTAAGTCTGTCACTAAAAACAAGCTCACTCTCTCTTTCGGATGCTGAAGCGCAAAAACAGCTATCAGTTGCTCGCGAAGCTCTTGTAAAATACCTCGTCACTAAAGGTATCGATGAAAAAGAGATTGATGTTTTACCCTACACTTCCTCCCTTGAATGTTCAATGCGGCAGTCAAATAACTGGGAAAATTGTCTAGGCAAAAAATATGCTGAATACAGCCAAATACTTAATCTTGCCTCAAATGACGTTTTAAAAATAAAAGATTTTTCGCTTAACATAAACTCAAACGTAAATGATACGTTGAAAAAAGAATTTGCTACTACCGAACTTACTATACAAAATACGCAGTACTTCTATACAAATATCTCAAAGATAAAATCCGAGATGCTTAATGAAGCTACAAAGAATGCCTTTGAGAGGGCAGAAGCGATTGCAAAGAGTACAGGAAATAATGCAGGTGCTGTAATCACTGCCTCAAATAAGGAGTTTTCCAGATTACCACCAAGGATAGCACTGATAGTCAAGATTATGGATCGTATGACACTTCAGCCATTGAGAAGAAAATCACTGCAGTTGTTCGTGTTAGCTTTAAGGTGAAGTAAGGTATCTTGGAAAATATCGTGTTTGTATAAAGTGTTCTACGAAAAAAAAAAAGAAAAGAGAGGGGTATTTAAACATATAAAGACATCTCTCTTAACCTTAGAAATACAAAAGCGCGCCGTAGGCGCGCTTTTGTATTTCTTTGAGAAAGAGGAAACCAAGAGCTTACTTTAGTTCAACCTTTGCTCCTGCTTCTTCAAGCTTCTTCTTGAAATCTTCAGCTTCTGCTTTCTTCACGTCTTTCTTGAGATCTACTGGAGCTCCGTCAACAAGATCCTTAGCCTCCTTAAGTCCAAGCGCGAGGACTTCCTTGACTACCTTCATCACCGCAATCTTCTGCTCTCCTGGAGCAACAAGATGTACTGTGTAAGAGTCCTTTCCTTCTTCTGCAACAGCTGCTACAGGTGCTGATGCAACTGCTTGCGCTGAAACACCGAACTTTTCCTCAATCGCTTTAACGAGATCGTTAAGCTCAAGCACTGACATGTTCTCAATTTTTGTGAGAATATCGTTAAACTTTTCCATACTGTATAAATTAAATTGTTTGTTGTAATGAAGAGAAACTAATTGATGCTACGCTACCTTTGTCTTTGCTACTTCAGAGACCGCGATTGCAATACGCTGCATAGGAGACTTAAGGAGGTACGCAAGCTGAGAGAGAAGCACCTCACGAGAGGGAATGGTCGCAATAGCGGTCATTTCTCCTTGTGACTTGAACTCTCCATCGAAGATACCACCCATCAGCATGAGAAGTCCCTTGTGAGTTTTTGCAAACTCATAAGAGATTCTCGCTGGTGAGAGAAGGTCTTCACCACAAACAACAGCCATCTCACTTGCAACAAGCGGGAAATCTCCTTTGATGCCAACCTCTTTGACTGCACGGTCCCAGAGGGTTTTTTTGACAACAAAGTAAGTACTGTTTTCGGCGCGGAGAGAGCGACGTAGTTCTTCGGTTGCCTTAACTGGCAAGCCTTTGAAACTAACGTATGCCACTGACTTTGCTCCTTTGAGGGCTTTTGTATAACTTTCAATCAGTTCAATCTTCTTTGCTTTTGGTAGTGCCATAGCAAGAGAAAATTAATTTGTAAGTCAAAAGTTCTTGTGAAAAAACTTTTGATAAACCGTAAAAACGAGATGATACAAGGGTTTTCCTTGTATTCCTCCGCAGGAATTATGTGCCAGAAAGAATCTTTCGAAACGTTTTGGGACACCTACTTCTTAGGTTTACAAGAGGTAGTGTACCATAAAACGAAGGAAGATTCAATAGACTTCTTTCAAAACTCTCCCATGTCATTCCTGAATTAGCAGATTCACGATTGGCGCTGAGCAGTTTTGTCATCAAAAGTGAGTCCAGAATCTAGGTTTGTATTGTAGAAATGCAATACTAACCTAGATCCCCGGTTCATTTGGGTACAAATGCCCGAGGATGACAAATGAAGGGAAATCGTACAGATATACTTCGAAGTCCAAAAACGACAAAAGCGCATCTTACGATGCGCTTTTGTCTAGCTATGCTCTACCCCCTTAAACTATTTGTTCAGAATATTACTTTCAAAGATATATTCTTTGAAAGTAATTCGTGACGCAATTAGTTCTTGATTGAGTAGCTTGCTGTAGGGAAGTTGTAAATCTTAACTCCGTCGTATGTTGTGTTACCACCAACAACGTCAGTCCACTGGAAATCATTAGCAGTATTGGTAACCTGTGTTGAAACAGATACCGTAGCTCCTGATACAACTGTTCCTGTAGGAACAGCGTAAAGACTGAAAGTCTTAGAAGATCCAGCTGAAAGTGAATATGCTGTTGAGAATGAACACGTAGTAACGGTTGAAGCGATTGTACACGTTACATTAGGAATCGTTGCTGAACCATCTGCGAGTCTTGCTGAAGCGAGAGTAAGAGCTCCTGAGAGTCCTGACGCACCGCTTGAGAACTTGAGCTGGTTAACATTGATTGAACCATTAGCGTCTGGAACGACAGTAACTTCGCCAATCTTATTCTCAGCACCAAGGATGAGACCTGATTTTTGAACTGTGTCAACAGTAACTGATGGCTTTGATGCAACGAGTGTCATTGCATTTGCTGAAATGGCAGTAGTTGTTGAAACTGTAGTACCATTTCCTGATGTAGCCTCAATGTAAGTAAGTGTCGTTGTTGAGATGACACCTGCTGTCAGTGATCCACCAGTTGAAGAATTCTTAAAGCCTGAGTACTTAACGGTCACTGGTACATCGGTACCGTTGAGACCAATTGCAATACTAAGACCTGTTACCTTTGCAATACCACCTACGACTGAAGCCTGTACGCCATTAACAGTAACTGACTCTACTGAATCATTTCCTGTAATAGAGAAACGAAGCTCACGCACGGTTGCGGCACTGTCTTGTGCAGTCTTGATCTTGTAGGTTGCTACATTACTACTGACGCCACCGACCACAAATTGTGAAACTGGTGATGATGAGACAATAGCAGGGAGACCAAGAGTTGCCGCTGTTGTTGTAATAGCGACACCAAGTCCTGTTCCAGAGACGGTAGTATTAGTACCTGAAACTGGTCCACGAGTTGAAAGATCAAGAGTTGCTGTAACTGTACCTGAAGTAACACTTCCTATATCTGCATACACATCGAATGTCTTTGTTCCGTTCATAGGGACAACAACATCAGAGAATGAAATAACAGTTGAAGAAGCGCTCACATTTCCTACTGGAGTACCAAGAGTCATTGAACCAGTCTTAAGTGAAAGGTTAGTGATATTGGTAAGAGGATAACCAGTAGTACTAAGCGTGACTGTCGCGCTGTTTACTACTGCATCTTCCGCTGAATCAGCCTGAAGGGTAAATGAACCAATACGTACGTTTGCAGTATTTGGAGCAACGGTAGCTGCAGCAAAACCTGATGTGCGTCCGTAGCTTCCTACACCAGATGAAACAGTAAGGTTGTTACCATTAACACCTGAGCTAGCAACACTCACGATCTCGCTTGAGCTTTGACCTTGAGCATTGTTACCTGCACTACTAAGCTGAGCTAGTACAGAACCTGCTGTATAGCTTACTGATGTAGTTGACTTGATGTCAGCCTTTACCGATACAGTGACTGTCTGTCCTGCAGGGATAATGAGTGATGAACCAAGATTATAGGTAAGAGCACCAGATGACCAGTTCTGTGAAGAACTGATTTGTCCACCATTGAGGTAAAGTCCTACGTTTGTAAGACCCGCCGCTGCTGGAGTCATTGAACCTAGTACTGGAGTGACATTAAGGGTATTAACCTTAACATCTTCTCCGTATGCCTTCATGGTAAATGAACCAATAGTCATGTTCGTAGCACCGCCAGTTACTTTACTAGCAACGAAAGCTGGGTCGACGTTCACAACCACGGTTCCTTTGTTGACGGTAATCTGTGGATATGCTGAGTTACTACTGTTAAGAGGTAGCGTTGCGACTGTTGCAGCAACGTTCACTCCAGTAAGATCACGATCTTCGAACATAAGGTCTGCCACGTTCTCAACTGAGAAAGTCATAGTACGGTTTGAACCTTTTACTATGTCTCCTCTCACATTGATAGTGTGTGAACCAGTGCGAAGGAAGTAAGGCATAGTCCCAAGATCAAAGACAACTTTATTGTTGTTCATTGCATTGATCATAGCTGGACCTGCAACCTTAGTGCCATCTACATAGAGTGAAAGATTTGCAACAGAGTCAACTGGTGCAGAACCGACAAACTTAAAGGTAGCTGCCTTAAAGTAGACATCGCGAACACCTACACTTGCTGTTGCATCCCAAACGTTGTAGTTGGTTGTTCCAGCATCCACGGTGCGAGCACCAGTGACAAGAGGGTTGAAGTTGACGCTTGCGGTAGTAATACCAGAAGCGACAGTAAGGGTGTTACCCATTACATTTGTGAAAGTAGAAGCTGCTGAACCCATAGCAGTGACGCTGTTGAGTTTAACACCAACTGCATTACCTCCAGATGTTGATGAAAGGTCAGCTCTAACAGTAATAGTACGAGTACCACTAACTGAGAAGAGTCCTGTTCCTGCATTAAAACGGATGTAACCACCTGTTACAACAGAAGCTGCGTCTGTAAGACGAGTGTTTCCATCGTAAAGGTATACGTTGTTAAGTGTAGAATCTGTAGAAACACCGATTCTTTGTAGTTCGATGTTTGTTACGGTTCCATTACCTTTGAAAGTAAAATCAGCGAGACGAGCTCCTGACTGTCCTTGTACAAGCTGTCCTGTAGGCTGTGATCCTGAAAGCATTACAGATACTGGACCTGTGTTACCGGTAGGTGGTACTGGATTTCCCGGTGTTGGCACAGGGTTACCAGTAACTGAACATAGCTGATTGAGGAGACCACGAGTTCCTGCGAACACGTTTCCTGTAGGAGAGTTGATTCCGAGTTCAGCAAGCTGAAGCATCTGGAATTTATTAACAGCGGCACGAGTAGCTGGACCAAACTTACTGGTTTCCATTCCTGGAGATCCAGCACCTGATTCAGCGACACGTGTCTGAGGGTACATGTTAAGAACTTTTTGAAGATTCATGACTTGTACTCCTTTTGAACCCATCTTCATGTTCGTATTGAACACGTAAGAACAGTTCATGGTTGGAAGGGCGAGAGCTGCAGATGCTGTTGAAGCACCAACGATAGCTCCTCCTAGGGCTACTGCAATTGCAGCGGCCTTGATTGAGAGTTTACTCATAATTTTTTTGAAGTGATAAGATTTTTCTAACTCGTTTCTCTTTATAGAGTCAGCATTGTTTTTACTTGTGTAGTTTCGACATAACTAGTAAAAACAAACTAAATGACAAAACGAAGGGGTCGCTTATGCCAAAATACGAAGCGTTTTTATTTGCGTCACTATTCTGTTTTCAACGATCACTTTTATTCTGCCTTTTAAGATACTCTATAAATAACGTATCTCAAATACCAGAGGACGCTCTCAAACAGAGACGTCTACAAGAGAGTATAGAGCTTCTTAAGAAAACTGCAAGGTTATTCCAAAATAATTTGAATATCACAACTCTTCATCTTCTCAAAAAACTAATTTACAACTCTTGAAGTACATACAGTACCTAGAGGTAAGTATACCACAGAGTGGTCAAAAAGTCTACAAATATAAAAGCTTTTTCCTCTTTTTGTATAAAAAGTAAGCTCAGTAGATTGAGGACTTTTCTTGACTCTGTGCGTATGTACGTCCCTCACAGATAAGGATACGAGAGAAATGAAGGATTTGGTTCACGAGAGACGTAAAGACATGAGGCCAAGATACCAGCGTCATACGTGAATGTGGTCATTCAGCGTCATTCGTATCTGGTGATACAAATGATGGGCAGCACGCAACCCTAGTGTCATTCTGGAAGGGCTTTGTACACAAAGAACTATCCGGAATCCAGGTTGGTATTCCAGACATGAAATGCAGTTGAGTACTTTACAACCTCATTCAGATCTGGATTCCGGATATTTTTGAATACAAAAATTCCAGAATGACATAAAACTCAATACTAACATGGATCCCCGGTTCATTTGGGTACAAATGCCCGAGGATGACACGCGAGGAGTAATACATGAGACTTCTTTCAAAAGTCTCCCACGTTATTCCTGAATCAGCCCCTAGGACAACTTTGGTAATGAGGGTTTTGAAAGAGGTTTAGTGTATCTCACCTCTATTTCTCTCTAAAATAGAACCTGTAGCCCTTTATCGAAACTTACTACTATATACCTAATGAGTCTCCCCTCAGTAAACTGTTCCTTCACTCACTCCATTCGTTATCTACAGGGAATGTTAGGGAACCAATGGTTTTCTAAACCCTTCCTTGTGGAACACCTTCTCAGCAGAGCTGTAGGGAATAGAACAAGTAAAGAGAGAGCTCTAACGAAGCACATATCTACTCCATCTTTTTTCACCAATTCTTTCAAGGACATGGTCAAAGACAAGTGTATTGAGTTCTCTCTGTATTGTTTTTTCACTACAACCTTTTATCTTGCTTGATATGTCTTTTATACTCACATCTACACCTACAGAGAAGAGTCCCAATATTTGTTCCCTTCTACTCTGCTTTCTAGCTTTAAATATTCCCGCTGGAATTTTTCTTTCGATTACCATTCTTTGATACTGATAGGGAGAGCTAACATTTTCTTTGTTTGTTTTATCATCTAATTTCATCGTATAAGCTTCTCCTGTTGTCAGAGCTTCACTCTTTTGTGTAGGTTTAGTTATCAAATTTTGATCAGCTTTTTCTTCTACGAAAACTGCTCCAATACCTTCTTCCTTAGGGACAAATGTTGGAGGTAACCCTACAGAATGATTCTTTGCCTCGGTGAGCACTATGTCATCTTCTTTTAAAAGAAGGGCACTCGAAAAAGTCGGGCGTCTTTTTTGGAGAGCGTTACTAAGGACATTGAACCCTTCGACGAGAAGTCTTCCGTTCATCTCAGAGACAGTCCCTGAGAAGGTTGCAACATGCAGAAGTGAGACAACTTCTCTTACTTCATTTAAAGACAAAGAGTATTCACGAGCAATGTCACTTGTTTCAGAAGAGGCAACTTTAGTGACATGTCCAAGTATACTCAAAGCTGAAGATCGAAGTCTATTTTTTATAGGATCTTGAGCACTAATTAAGTCAGTAACAAGATAAAGGCCCGTCACTAAACGCTCTGTTTTCTGTGCTATCAAGACTTCCTGTTGTGTGTTTTTTGTCTCTGACATACTGTCTTTTGTGTTGTAATACTGTAGAGAAGATGATCTGTATTATGTCTTTTTAAATGCTAATAATGTCTTTTAAATACTTGTCTTTTTATTTGTCCTTTTAAGGGACAAGAGGCTCGTCTGTCCCCTATTCTATTCTTTTTTTATTTTCTGTCAAAATAGACAAACTTAAATTTTATTGTCTTTTATAAATGAGCTCTACCTATTTTCTATTTCAGAAATTAATCTGTGTAAATTCTGTATCTGTATCTGTGTCTGTGTCATACCGGAAGGATTTTGTACTCAAAAACTATCCGGTATCCAGGTCTATAATTGTAGAGAGTATCCCCCTAGAAAAAATGCCAGTACGTTAAACATTCACACTGGGTGCGTGATTACTCTGGTTTGACCTATCGTTAAAGTCAAAACCTGGATCCTGGATATGATGAGTACATCATATCCAGGATGGTGCACTCGTTATTCTGGAATGGCATGCAAGATACTCAGTGCGACTGGAGACTGGAGACTGGAATACTTGATTCTGACATACTAGACCTCTTTCAGATGTCTTATGTATACATGTGTAAACATCTAGAATACATAGAGCTGTAATAGTGCTTAGCTATATGTATTTGCAAACCAAATGGGTGACTCAACTCCGCGAGGAATTATGTGACCACATAACTGAAATAACTGACGAAATGAGCTTTATTGTCACCACAAAAATGTCTCATATTTTGCTATACTAGAAGCAACTCATTATTAAAATAAAAACGTTTGACTACACATATGGCAGAATCAAAAGACGAGAGAAAAAGAAAAAATAAACGGGACCCTTTGCACACAGAGACTGTTCTTGCCATGCTCTCAGTAATGACTCTCATCTTTGCATTATTACTCGCACTTGGCGCGACACATTTAGGAGGTAAAGGCGGAGAAATTATTTTTAAAGGATTTTATTCTCTCTTCGGTGTCTTTGCTTTTGGTATACCTTTTGTTTTTCTTTCTCTGACCTACTACCTTTGGAAAGAAGAGCTTCCTGACCTCCCTCTTTTAAAAAGTATCGGCACTGGACTACTTCTTTTTGGAATCGCCATTGTAATGGAAGTGAGTGGTAGCTCTATCTCTCATCCAGCCGGAATGCTTGGTGAAATGCTTTCAATGCCACTCTTAAACTACTTCTCTCCTTTCTTTGCCCTTGCTATTGGTAGCGCTATTATCTTTAGCGGACTACTTTTGTCACTGAACAGAAAGCCAACATTTAGTTTCTTTAGCACTATGTTTCTCTTTATTTATGACTTCCTGCCCTCTTTTTCACTCTTTAAAAAGAAAGTGTCGATACAAGAAGCAGCAACTATCCCTGTTATAGAAGAAGAATTTGAAGAGATACTCCCTCTTGGTGCAGATTTTTTTGAAGAAGAGGAACAAGTTCGTCGAAAAGATGTGCGAGAAGAACTCTTTAAGACTTTACATGTCGATGACGACGAAGAGATAAAGCCAAAAAAAGCGAAAGAAGAAAAACCAAAGCAAATTATTCTGACACCAGAATTTGTTGCGCCACCTCTCTCACTACTTAATGCTGATTCTGGTAAAAGCGGAGCGGGAGACAGTCGTGCAAAAATGGCGACCATACAACGTACTCTCGAACATTTTAAAATACGTGTAGAAATGGGAGAGGTTACCGTCGGGCCGACAGTAACCCAATTTACCTTAAAACCAGCACAAGGAGTAAACCTTTCCAAAATTGCGGCGTTACATGACAATCTGTCTATGGAACTCGGTGCTGAATTTCTCCGTATCGAAGCACCAATACCAGGAAAAACACTCGTCGGTATTGAAATCCCTAACGAAAGAAAGTCAACTCTTGGACTGCGGTCAATGCTTGAACTTGATCAATTTATTGAGTCAAGCGCACTGACACTTGCTATTGGTAAGAGTATTGTTGGTAAACCTATTTACGGAGACCTCTCAAAGATGCCACATCTCCTCGTCGCTGGAGCCACTCGTACTGGTAAATCAGTCACCCTGCAGAATCTCCTCATTTCTCTCCTTTATAAAAATTCCCCGTATGACCTTAAGCTTATTATCCTCGATCCAAAACGTGTAGAATTTACTGCATACAATCATTTACCCCACCTTTATACACCTATTATTAAAGAGCCAAAAGGAGCTATCAAAGCTCTCTCTTGGTCTATACAAGAAATGGAAAGGCGTTATGAAGTCTTGTCTGAATATGGTCAAGTAAATGTTGACGACTATAATAAAAAAATACTTTCTCCTGCACTTGAAAAAGCAAGAAAGAAACTCAAGGAAACAGGAGAAGAGCCAAAAAATCTTCCACCAAAACTACCGTATATCATTATTATTTTTGATGAATACAATGACTTCATGCTTTCTTATCCAAAAGAAATTAGTCCACTCATTACCTCACTTACTCAAAAAGGACGTGCGGCTGGAATACATCTCATACTCGCAACACAACGTCCTGATGTGAAAGTTATTACGGGTACCATTAAAGCGAATATTCCAGCTCGTATCGCATTGAAAACTACGTCACAAATAGACTCACGCACTATTTTGGACACTTCTGGCGCAGAAGACCTTCTTGGTAACGGCGACCTGCTTTATATGGCGAGTGACAATCCTCGCCTTGTACGTATACAGGCACCTTTTGTTTCAACCGAAGAGATACGTGCCGTTGTATCCCATATCAAAGAATCATTCCTTGATTTTATTCCTGATCATATTGATTTCTCAAAAGTAAAAGCAACACAGTCTCACGACAACGACAATAATAATGAAGAGTCTGGTGCTGAACCAGAAAATGACGAGGATTATATGAGCGCCAAGGATTATGTGCTTTCTACAGGCAAAGCTTCAACTTCTTCATTACAAACTGCCTTTAGATGGGGGTATAACAAAGCTGCACGTATCATGAATGATCTGGAAAGATATAGTATTATCGGCCCTGCTCGCCCAGGAGAAAGATATAGAGAATTACTTACAAGTAGCACAGAAAGCTCAAAAACATCTTCAGAAAGAGAAATAGAAAGCGACCCGCTCGATACCATGTTTGAAAATACAAAATAACTATGTTTAGAGAAAAAGGAGTACTAGCTGTATGCACGCTCATTGGACTACTTTTTGTTATATATGGGGGTATCAAAGCTTTTCCTTATCTCAAAGGACCTGTAGTTATTATTAGTCAACCAAAAGAAGGTAGTCATGTTGGCACCAGCACCTTCTTACTTACTGGCAAAGCCATACGAAGCAAAGAACTCTACCTTTCTGGTAAAAGCGTCAGCATCGATACTGAGGGTAACTTTAGTCAGGTTTTTGTTTCTTATGCGCCATATACTATACTAACCGTTGAGGCAGTTGATCGCCATAACAAAAGATCATTACAAACATTAACCGTTGTCCCCTAAAGCACTTTTATACTTACCCTTATGGAAAAATTACTTACTAAACATATACTTCTCTTTCTGAGTTCTGCTTTATCGCTTCTTGCATATGTTTACCATAGCGCTAACGCTTTTTTAATACTCGTTGGCAGGTTCTTCCCTACAATAAAAGATACAGAGTACGGATTAGACGATCTCAGTGGTTCATTTTACGGCCCGCTCTTTATCTCTCTGTTCTTTGGTATTTCGTTTGTTATTTTGTATTTTTTCTTTCTTAAAGAATCATCTGAAGAGAATGAACTACTTTCTGGGTTGAGACGTCTTTTAAAGCTGTTCTATGTTCTAACTCTTATTACCTTTGTACCATTCACTCTTTCTTCCCTTTTTATTCTAGGAACATACAAGCAGGCTATCTATACACTTCTCTTTTTGATAACTCTCTTTTTATTAACTGGACATCTATTCTTCTTACCTAAACTAATAAAGAAAAATATTATCATAAACGCGTTTTTACCAGCTCTGATCCTTCTCCCAATTGGAATGCTCAGCCTTGGCATAATCACCTATGGTACACCTCACGAGAGGTCACTCGCATTATTAGATCTACAAAAAATACACCGTATTGATATTGTTGCAAGCTCTGTACCCTCTTTTGTTTCAGAGAAAAATAGACTACCGGAGACACTAGAAGAACTTTCTAACTCGATGGATGATATGGATAATACTAACTCTTCTTCTTATGAGAAGAAGAGTTTTTTCGACCCTGAAACAGGAACTTACTTCATTATAAAAGATTATGGGGATAAACTTTTGTCACCAAACACTCAGAATAACTACCCTGTAGCAGATGGTTTGCATACAAAAAGATATGGCATTTGCACCGTCCTGCATCTCGACTTCGAGAGAATTACCTTCCTCCTTGGTAAGGACTACTTAGTATCGAAAAGTAGAGCAAAGGCTGGTACTTACTGCAAGATGTCTGATTACACAATATTTGACCAAGCTAACACAATTAATCCCCCTTACGAGTAATGGCTTTTCTAAAGAATCACCGATAAGCTCCTTACTTGTTTCTTTACTGTCATATATTATACTGATAAATGAGGCACTCTACCCGAGTAAAAAAATACACTATAACCACCTAATTGTTAACCACTAAGCACCCCCAAGATATGATGAAGAAAAAAGTAGTGAAAGAACCAAAAAAAGTAGGGGCTAAATCAAATGAAGGAGTCGACTCTGATGCTCTTCTCCGTGAAATACAAAGTAAATTTGGTGAAGGGGCGATTATGAAACTTGGGGACGCACCAAAGGTAGACGTAGGCATCGTGCCGACTGGGTCACTTGGTCTTGATGCTGCGCTCGGCGTCGGAGGCCTCCCACGTGGACGTATCGTTGAAATATATGGCCCTGAGTCTTCTGGTAAAACGACGCTCACCCTCCATGTCATCGCCGAGGCTCAAAAACTCGGGGGTATCTGTGCTTTTATCGACGCAGAGCATGCTATGGACCCTGAGTATGCAAGAAAGCTCGGTGTAAATATCAATGAACTCCTTATCTCACAACCAGATAACGGAGAGCAGGCTCTGGAAATAACGGAGTCTCTTGTCCGCTCTGGTAAAATAGACGTACTGGTTATCGACTCTGTGGCAGCACTTACTCCAAAAGATGAAATCGAAGGAGACATGGGAGCTCAACATATGGGGAAGCAAGCAAGACTAATGAGTCAAGCTCTCCGCAAGCTGACCGCTATTGCTCATAAATCAAAGACAGTTATCATTTTTATCAACCAGATACGTATGCAAATCGGTGTCATGTTTGGTAACCCTGAAACAACTCCAGGAGGAAAAGCTCTCAAATTTTACTCCTCTGTTCGTATTGATATTCGTAAAATAGCACAAATTAAAAAAGGAGAAGACGTAGTCGGAGCACGCACGAAAGTAAAAGTAGTAAAAAATAAAGTGGCTGCTCCCTTTAAAACAACAGAGTTTGACATTATGTACAACGAAGGAATCAGCCGTGAAGGTGAGCTTCTTGCCCTCGGTGAGAAGTTCAAAATAGTCACTAAAAGTGGCACAAGCTATGTTTACGGCGAAGAAAAGCTCGGGCGTGGCTATGATGCAGCTCGTACTTTCCTTCGTGAGAACAGTGAAGTAAAAGAAAGGTTAACTCTTGCCATACAAAAAGAACTAACTTCTGGTGGACTTTCCTATGCAGGCACTCCTGATGTTGGGGAAGAAGAAGCGCCAGCGGAATAATATAAGTTACACAAACTACATATGGATTTACTCTCAAAAGCTCTCAAAATTTTTTCTCAAGGAGAGAGCTCTCCTGAACTAGAAAAAGACATCTCTGGATCATTAAGTGAAGGAGATCGGCAAGAAATAGACCTTGGAGACATTGACTCTGATCTAAAAGAAGAAGAGAAGCTTAATCTTGTTGACCAAAGTGGTATGACTATCGACACGAGCAATGACCACTTAGATACCCTCGACATGGAAGGGCTACTCCAAAAGCGAAATGCTCTCGTGTGGATAGAAACCTCAGGTAGTATCGACAAGGGAAACATACCCTTTTTCCAAATTGAACTTGACAAGATAAATGCAGAATTAGTAAAAAGAGGAGTAGACATAACTACTCTTTAAAAGAAAAACTATGCCAGAGGAAAACAAAGAGCTTACTGATAAAGAAATAATGATACTTTATCAGCAAAAGGTACAGGAAACACTCTTTGCTTTTGAAGACAACATGATTGAGATAGAAAATACTTTAGAAGAAAAAAGCGTAGAACCCTTACAAGATAAGGCTTGTAATACATGAAGCAAGAGAATACCCCGAGCAGATCAAACGAAGAAGAAGCGCCAGAAAGAAGTAATCTTACTGAGAGTACAGCCGAGGTACGAGAGCGTAACAAAAGTGTAGATAAAAAAATAGAGAATAGAGCCAAAGGGGTCATAGAACGAGCCGAAAAACTTGGTAATTCCCCCAGAGCACAGGAGGTGCGAGGACTTTTAGAAACATCTCGAAGGAAACTTGCCCTTGTGGCAGCTTCCGCAACATTTCTTTTGGCAATAAATAGCCATGCAATGGCGAGCGAAAGTAAGGAAAAAATACATGATTTACCGAGAGCGGAAAGTGCCGGTGAAGAACAGGTAGATATAGGAAAAGAACTACTCACCCCCGCAAGACTAGACGAAGCTTTACAAGATGGTAAAGACATCTCATTTGCGGTAGGAACCTTGGTTAAAAATCATATAGAAGAAAAGAAAGGTCAGATAAATAATACTATTAAAATACTCACTAATGAAGATAGCTCAGAGGAGAGCCAAGGAGAAGACCTTTCACAAAAAATTCAAAAGAAAGTAGACGCAGGACTAGAGCTCGCCACAAATACTCCCATCATTAGTAAGGTTATTACCAAAAAATACCAATTTTAAACACCATCTCTGCTTTAAACGACTTACAAACAGAGCTAAGAAAACCTAATGCAACAGCGATGAGCATCTTGATAAAAATTAGTAGACTCGTGATTGATGCAAAAACTTTTGGTCTCGGAACAATAGCGCTAGACACTCTCTATAGTCTCTCTAAATCACCGGAACCTCCTAAAAATGACTCTTCTTCCCCTAGCGTAGCGTCCATACATCCTGAAACTAACCAGTCAAGTATATCTCACTAAGAGTGAGATATCTGTCTGCACTTGTTACGCGCTCAAACAATGTGGACAGAGACTCTAGCGCAAACTTTTGGCAAAAATAGATTTTTTTGGTAGAATTCTTGTACCTGCACATCGATGCTGTATTTCGTAAGAAATTAACTAATTATAAATAACTATTTACCCCTATGGCAACACTTGATTATGATGAAATAAAACCAAAGAAGTGCATACTCATCAATGATGAGCCTTACGAAGTGCTCGAATATCACGTTGCCAGAACACAAAAGCGTAAGCCTCAAAACCAAGTAAAGATGAGAAATCTTCTCAACGGTAAAGTACTTCCTCACACCTTTCATGCCTCAGATACTGCTGAGGAAGCGGAGGTGAGGCGTAGCGAAGCAAAATTTCTCTACGAAAGAGGTGGTGAATTTTGGTTCTGTGATCCACGTGATCCAAGTAAGCGTTTTCTCATCAGCGATAGAGTTATCGGAGATGATTCTCGCTATCTGAAAGAAAATACAGTGATAGAAACAAAAGTATTTGAATTTGATGATGAAGAGAGAATCATTGGCATCAGTCTTCCTATCAAGATGAACTTTATGGTAAAAGATGCCCCTCCTGCAATCAAAGGCAACACCGCATCTGGCGGAGGAAAGCTCGTCACACTAGAAACGGGCGCGCAAATTACTACACCCCTTTTTATTGAAGCTGGCGAAATAGTAGTGGTGAATACTAGTACTGGAGAGTATGTAGAGAGATTTAAGGTAGAGAAATAAACTGATATATTTCTCTAGGTATTTTTTAAAATATGAAATACAAAGTGCGACGCCTTCGGCGTCGCACTTTGTATTTGGATTCTCTTTAGGCAAAATGAATCAGCTGACAGTAATTTGAGAGACTCTTCATCCTCTTGTTATTTTATTTTTTATAGGACCTACACACTTGGTGACCCTCTTTGTCAAAACCATCTCTTTTTCAATCAACGTACTATAGATATGTCTCTTTTACAATAAAGGGCTTTCCTCGAATCTTATTCAAGTGTGTAGACCTTATTTAATAAAACGGAATTAACTCTGTACCTGGATCAAAACCAATAGAAGCATAGCTACAGGATTCACCTCTTTCTTTTGCAGCATCATACTTTCCACCGAGCTCATAGCACATCTCTGCGTCAGAAACCAGAAACATTATTTGTCCATTTTCATCCACGCACTTAGTTGTATTAAATGTTTCACCTTTATTTCTACAAGCCGTAATGAGAAGAACTTCTTCCATTTCAAGAAAGTTAGAAACATCACCGAAAGGGCTCTTACAAATACCTGAGGTAAACGACTCCCTAAGCACAGTATCGCAACTGACAGCGAACACAATATCATCATCAGTACTTTTTGATACATCCAGCATGTTTACCTGCTTAAAACCAGGAACAGTGCATGTGTAATTTATTTATAGTCCCTCGCATCTGTGAGCAGGCATTACTGAGAGATTCGCAGTCTAAACTGACGTCACCACAGTAAGCAACTTCTTTTCTATATTCTGTTTTCAGAATACTTTCACTGCTTTAAAGTTTGCTTACATCTTGTTGACAAGAATACAATTGATTTCCTCCTGTTAATCCAGCTTGACTGCAAGTGAGGCCTGGTCCACAAAATTTATTATTATGAGCTTCTGGATTACAATATGATCTCTCTTTTAATTCCTCTGCTCCAATAGCGCAATATAATTGCGCTCCTCCTTGGGCATAACATTTACCAGCGTCTCCATTAAAAGAACAATTTGCCCATAGACTTTTACCATAGCACGTTTCTCCGTTTGATATGCCTGTACTTGGGACTTTACAATAAAATCCGCCGTAAAGATTACTATCACATGTGCCTTTTGTCCCTCCATTATCAGTACATGACTCATTTTGAGTAGAACAATTGGCGTCATCTTGTACAGAAACAGGAGCAGTGCCACCAGCACAGAAAAGAGCCGTGCGATTGGCATTGTAAGCACAACCCCCACTGATAGTTCTTCTATCATCGTCTCTAAAGGTACAAGGACTTCTTTCCCCTTTCCCGCTACATGCATCAAGGGACGCTTGATTGACATTCACAGAACTCACTGCCTTAACAGTACAGAGCACTGGACCGAATGCATTGGAACAAACCCCTACTGAACCATTGGGTAATGTACAACTTGCTCCGACCTGTTTCCCTGGAGACTTTGCACAATCATCAGAGACTTCGGACTGCGGATCTATCGACTGATTGGTTGGAGTAAGTCCAGTCGAAGTTTTAGTGCAATCCGTCACAAAATTGAGGCATGGCTTTGCTATTGTGGTAACATCTTTAATCCCCAGCGTCTGCTGCATAAAGTAGATAATGCCATAGAGAGAGAAGATGATAAAGATAGCAAGGAGAGACCAGAGCATAAATTTTTTTCCTTCATCTGCTTTTTTTGCTTCCCCTTCTTTGATAGACCAGATGAATCTGACGAGGCCAGCAAAGAAAGCGACGATAGCAAGAGACATAAGGAGCACTCCGACGACAGCAACTACATTGCCGTTGACGTTTTCTATGAACTTGCCGAGTTCGTTAACTTGTACGGAAGAGAAGCCGGAGGCAGATGTGTAAGAGAGGGAGAGTGAGGCAAGAAAAATGGTGAGTAGTCTCATAAAAGGCTTATTTTATATAATAGTTTTAGTATAGCAAGGGATTTATTACTTTTCTCTGTTTATACACAGATGGTCTATGTAGATTTCTTTTGACTAGTAGGCATTTTTTATAATGTTCATTGACCTCTGACACACTATTGAGTGCATTATTTTTAAGAGCTAAGAAATAACCTACCTCTGGAAACAAGTCTACTCACCTACAAGGTTGTCGTAGAGATTGATTTAACAATGACTCACTTATGAATACTTATTAGAGAGATACTCAACCAAGTTTCAAAAAATATCATCTTTTCGTTGGGTTAGTTAAAAAAACCTGATAGTGCGTCAGTAAAAAACATAAGTAGTCCCTGCACAAAAATAACGAAGACAGAGAAAATAAGCACGGCAAGGATGTATCCATGAGCCTCTTTTATTTTCTCTGGTTTTCCTTGTGCTAAGACATACTTAGCCCCCGACATAAACCAGCCAACAACCATAGCAGGGAGTACTACCCAGTTCCATACCATGTTACCAAAAATCTTTACCCACACCACTGGTCCACCGGGAAAAAGTGGTGGCGCTTCACTGGCATAGGCATGGTCAATAGGGAGTAATGACGAGAATATCTTGAAGTATTCAAATGGTTTACGGTAAGCTGGGTCAAGACCAAGTCCGGCTAATATGGATAAAGCTTTTAAACACACAAATATTCCAAAAAATCCTCCAGCAATCTGTAGTAATCGTTTTTTCATATTGGTATGTATCTGAGCTTGCTCACCAAACGCTCCAGCAGCAACATCTTTAGCATAATAAAAACCAAACATTATTAGTGAAAAAACAGCTCCAAGAAGTAGAAGTAGCTGTACATTATTATCAAAATAAGAAGGAATATCTGATACTTTGCATTGTTGCGTATTCATATCTGGTCCTGGCAGACAAACGAGCTTAGACAAACCAGATCCCTGCGCATGAACACTAACTAAACCGACAAACATAATCACTGTACTCAGTAGTCCCCTCAGGAATATTTTTTTACTTTGCATACATATCATTGAGCGCTGACACAAAAGTAGCAGATGCTTCAGAGTCTCCTTTTTTGCCACTTACTATGTCATTTACTGCAGTAGTGAGTAAATTAGTCGATGCCGATTCCCTCAAATCA
The DNA here is from genome assembly GCA_043745785.1 of bacterium. Lineage (GTDB taxonomy): Bacteria > Patescibacteriota > Minisyncoccia > Phycocordibacterales > UBA5272 > UBA11704. Next base: position 23,701 of record JAYTSG010000004.1, read on the forward strand.
TACCAGCCACGTGTTACCAGGATGCTCGCTTTCATGCCCGAGTCGAGATTTTGATCAGCGGAAAGCACAGAGCGTATAGGGCTTAATTTATAGGTGGCAACATCGAGTAAACTGGCATACTTACTAGTGGCAAGCGTCGACTGCGCGACATACGCGGTATTTAATAATGCAGGCGGTGTACGCTTCATCACCGCTATGCCATACATCTTCATGCTGTTAGCTCGCGATTCATACCCTCTTGCTTGCGGAAATGGACTCAAATAAAAATTGAGACGCTCATTCTTCGCTATAATATCTTTATATTCTCCTGAGTATCCAAAATAAAGGGCAAGTTTACCCGCAGAAAATGCATCAATATCGGTCATTCCTGTATAATTATTCCACGAATAGGACTCTTTGCTCGGATCAGAAAATTGTGTAAAAAGCTTCAGAGATTCGCGTAGCGGTAGTACGACACTTTGTTCCGAAAGCGGTACATTACCACTAAAATGAAGAGCTCCATTATTATCCACTGACACTGGATCTTGGCCAAGAGACTCAACAAGACTCATAATAATTTCTTTGGCATGAATGACGTTAGTCATCGAACCGAGACCCACACCATAGGTAATAAATGAACCATTTTGGTCTCTCTTGGTAATCTTTGGCGTCACAGAGAGCAGATCGTCCCAATATGCAGGGACTGTCGCTAAGCCATTTTTAGAAATGATGTCACGATTTACAAACATCATCATTGGCTCAACTGTCATAGGGAATGCCAAGATACCTTCCCCTGTCAAAAAGATAGAGGCGCCATCAATATAAGCATTTTTAAAATCATTCACCGGAAAAGAAGCAAGTGGATAAGGATTTACTCTCTGCTTTTGAGACAAAATAGTCTTATAATTAGCAAGTATCATGTCTGGCCCCTCGCCATTAGCGAGTGCGTTAACTAAAATATCCTCAAATCTATCTTCTGGCATTTCTTCATAAGAAACAGAATAGGTCTTTGCGTCAACATTAAATTTATTGAGTACGTCATTGACCTGATCTGCAGGAAGTGTCCCCCACATGACTAGTTTACCGATAGTTTTACCACTCTTTTCTGAACAGCCAATAGGAAGCTTACAAGAAAAGAGGAGAAAGGCAAAGACAGCTGACATGATAGCTATAGCAGTAATGATTTTTTTATACATACACTAAAGGCTTTTTGCAATAAATGCATAGTGATAATCTCCCGCTGGTAAACGAGCCATGATACGAAATCCGCCAGAGACAAAAAGGTCTTCCGCCTGACTTTCAGTGAAAACATGGTCTTTGTGTGGTCCGATACCTGCATGACTTTTTGACCAATCGACGACGAGGGCAAGACCTTCTGGAATAAGAACTCTTTTGATTTCTTTGAGTGCCTTCTTTTTATCTTCTATCATAAAGAGAGTGTTGGAAACAACAACAGCATCTAGTGAATACGAGTCGAGATACAGCCCTTCCTCTATATCGGCCCAAATAATATCGACATTAACATAACCAAGTGCATCGAGAGTCTTTTTTGCAGAGTCTAATACTTCTTTATGTATATCAACAGCATATACTTTTCCTTCTTCTCCAACTTTTTTAGCAAGTGAAATGAGATACGCCCCACTCCCCGAACCAATATCAGCTACGACCCCCCCATCTCGTATAAAAAGATGATCTATCAAATGTTCTGGTGTGAGAAATGCCATGAGAACAGTATATAGCCTTTATGGTGCAAGAGCTAGGGGAGAATACGGGTCATATTAAAACATCTAACAGATACTTTCACCCTATTTTTATTAAAATAATGCCCACGACACAAACCATCATGAAAAGAACTTTTTGAGCAGTCATTTTTTCTTTATACAAAAAAACACCTAGAATTGCAGTGATAAAAATATAACCAGAAGCGATCGGATATACACCCGAAAGCGGACCAGTAGCGAGAGCCTTCAGAAAGGCATACCCAGCAATTGTCATAAATAGTCCGGCTGCAAGTGATATCTTCCAAGTATCTTTAATGATATGGAGATGTATAATACTTTTTCTTTCAAATGTATATACAAGAAGAAGCGAACAGACCACTGCCCCAAGATACTGATATGGTGCATAATGAAACATTAATTCATGAGTTGCTCCAAACTTTTGTATCACCTTTCCAAGAGTAGACGAAATGATAATACCTAAGCCAAGCGTGATTGAGTGAGTGTCTAAAATGAGTTCTTCTTTTTTACGAGAATATATAAATACCAAGCAGAGAATAATACATATACCGAAATACTGAACTAACGATACCCGTTCTGAAAAAAGAAGAATACCCAAAAATACAGTAACCACGTTAGAAAGAGCAGAAGTTACTGGGAGTAAGGTAGTAGTTTCCATTCTATGAAGAAGAATTTTTTGAAGCGCAGTAGTAACCGCAAAGCAAATACCCCAAAGAATACCGGTCCATGAAATCGGAGCGAGATTATCTATTCCAAGATAAAAGATAGCGATGACAAAGCTAAGTAGCAGTGAGAATACATTCATCCAAAAAGTTGAATGAAGAGAACTGTATCTTTTAAACGATGGCATCTTAAAAAATGCCGTCGACACACCTACTCCTACCATCGCAATCAGCGCGTAGAATACCCAATCCATTTTTTAAAGCAGATTGAAACTCGCAACGCTGTCTCCTTCGCGTAATTTCATAATTCTCACTCCTTGAGTATCACGTCCAAGTGTCGGCACTGAGGAGAGCAGAGTTCGAATGACTTGAGAAGCCTTGGATACTGCAAGAAGTTCTACTATTTCTTCTGTTACAACACGTGCAATCATGAGCTTGCCAGTCTTTTCTGTCACTTTCACTGTCTTGATACCACTTCCACCACGCTTTTGGATTTTATACTCGGTCATTTTAGTCTTCTTTCCATAGCCATTTGCCGTCATGATGAGTAGCTCTGTACCCTTTTGTCCTTTTGCTATTTTGTCAGTTGCAACGATAATGTCACCTTTATCTAACTTCATACCAATAACCCCTGCTGCAGTACGTCCCATTTCGCGCACATCAGAATGGAGAAAACGTATTGACTGACCATTCTGTGTTGTCATAACCACAGAATCTTCATCTCCCACAAAAAGAGCACAGAGTAACTCGTCTTTATCTTCAAGTTTAATAGAAATAAGGCCATTTCTTCGCACATCTTTAAAGCTTTCTGCAGCACTCTTTTTCACGGTACCAAGTTTGGTAACCATCATGAGAGATACTCCAGTGAGCTCCTTCATATCTTTTGGCATAGCGAGAATAGATGTCACTTTTTCACCATCTGAAAGCTGAAGGAAATTCATAATACTCTTGCCTCTCGTGGCACGTTTTCCTTCTGGTATGTCATACATTTTAATCTGATACGCTTTACCTTTGTCAGTAAAGAAAAGAAGATCAGAGTGAGATGAAGTCTGTAATGACATGGTTACAAAATCTTCTTCTTTGGTGTTCATATCAACCACACCAACTCCCCCGCGCTTTTGTACACGGAATTCGTCTGGGTCAGTACGCTTTACATACCCTCCTGATGTAAAGACTATCATTTCTTCACGCTCTGGAATAAGATCTTCTGGATTAAATTCTTTAACACGATGCTTGACTATCTTTGTTCTTCTTTCATCTCCATATTTAGCTTTGATCTCCTCAAGCTCAGCACGAATGATAGCAATCATTTTCTTTTCACTAGCGAGTATTGCGCGTAAGTCTCCTATGAGTGTTTGCACTGCTTTGAGCTCATCTTCAATTTTTTTCTTTTCAAGAGAGGCAAGGCGTTGTAGCTTCATTTCTAAAATAGCTGTCGCCTGTATCGAAGAAAAATCAAATTTCTTACAAAGATTTGCATGTGCATCTGGCGTGTCTTTTGACTTCTTGATGAGCTGTATGATTTCGTCTATATGATCGAGTGCTTTCTTGAGACCAAGCAGTATATGTTCTTTTTCAAGAGCTCGCGCGAGATCGTATTCTGTACGACGACGCACCACTTCTTTGCGATGACCAACGAATGCCTCAAGAGCTCCTTTAAGTGAAAGTGTCTGGGGAATACCATCAACAAGCGCCACCACATTGAAATGGAAAGCACTTTCAAGTTCTGTATGTTTATAGAGATAGTTAAGTATCTTTTGTGGTTGAGCCCCACTCTTTAAGTCTATCACCACACGTATGTCTTTGGTCGACTCATCACGAAGCCCTTTAATGCCTTCAATCTTTTTCTCACGCACATGGTCGGCGATATTTTCTATCAAATTACTTTTGACTACACGAAATGGAAGTGAGGTAATGATGATTTGGAATTGTCCATTTTTGGTTTCAAAGACTTCTGCTTCGCCACGTACGACTACTCCCCCGCGACCTGTAGCGTATGCCTGACGAATATCAGCTTGTCCAAAAGCTACGCCACCAAGAGGAAAATCAGGTCCTTTGACAAACTCACAGAGATCTTCTGTAGTTGCATCTTTATTTTCTACGAGATGTATAGTCGCATCCATAATTTCTGTAAGATTATGCGGCGGGATATTGGTCGCCATACCGACAGCAATACCGAGAGTACCATTAAGAAGAAGGCTTGGAACAGCGGTCGGAAGTACTACAGGCTCTTTTTTAGTCCCGTCATAGTTTGACACCATATTCACGGTATTTTTTTCAATATCACGCATCATCTCCATAGATATCTTTGACATTTTTGCTTCGGTATAACGATACGCAGCGGCTCCATCTCCATCAACAGAACCAAAGTTACCTTGCCCTTGTACGAGAGGGTATCTGTAGGAGAAATCTTGAGCAGACTTGACCATCGCGTCATATACAGACGCATCACCATGAGGGTGATAGTTACCTAGCACCTCTCCGACAATAGTTGCCGATTTACGAAACTTTGCCCCTGGGGTGAGCCCCATATTGTTCATAGCAAAAAGAATGCGGCGATGTACTGGTTTGAGACCGTCACGAGCATCAGGGAGAGCTCTCGCAGTAATAACACTCATCGCATAGTCGAGATATGCGGTACGCATTTCTTTGGTAAGAGAAACTGGAAGTAAATTATCCCCCTTTGGAGGAATTATTTCTTCACTTTTTTCAGATTTTTTCGCCATGAGGACAGTATAGCAAAAAAAAGGAAAGAAGGCGAGCTAAAGGCGGTAAAAATATCTTATAAAAGCCTTACAAGCAAAGGTCTAAATTTTATTCACTCTTATTGATTACTTCAAGAGTCCTCCCTGTTTTAACAGCTCCGAGCACCTCTCTTATTTGAGAAGTAAACAGATCAAAGGGTGATGGGTAGGATGTAGAAGCAACTGGCACTCCTTCTGCGTTATTTGTGTTAGATACACTACCAATAGAGACATAAAGAAAAACAAACATGAGCATGCCGACAGTAGCGAACAAGAGAGCGTGTACTTCACGTATTGAAGACGACTGTCTTTTGACATGATGAAGATATTTTGAAAGTAAGCGACGCATGCAAATAGTATACCACTTTGGTTTATCATTAATAATTCTAGATCTTCCGTCATTTATTGTTAATGAGCAGAGAAAGTATTTTTATATTTTGAACTAAATCATATTTTTTTCTTTCTTTTTATACAATAGACCTCTTTCAAAAGTCTCAAAACTTTCCTGCATTAGGATTCCTGCGAAGACAGGCCCAAGACATGAATTTGATAATTCAGAATACAGTATGTATTATAATACTATTTGATTTCAATTTTTACTTAGAGTGATAGCAGAGAGGCTTTTGAAAGAGCTCTACTACTTTCCAGAATCATCAAGAAATCTAGCTTCGAAGAGTTAGAAATAACCACAATTTCTAATAAGACAAATCTGAATTTACCTTTATTCCTTCCTACGCTATATGCAACCCGCAAGAGTTATCTTAGGGGTTGACCGTCTCATCTGCCTTGTTCTAAGAGTTGTGGGAGCTTTTTGAACTACTGAGAAAGGTCTAGGTCTTACAAAACTAATTCTATTTCTTTTTAGTTGCATGCCGAACAACTTTGAAAATATCTCAACTAAACACTACATCTCATGGAAAAGCACCACTTCACCAAGTTTTCCTTCTATATCTTTTCTCTTGATAGTCAATTTTTCTACTGGCTGCAAACCTTCTGCTCCCGATTCTTTTAGAAAGAGAGGCAATGATATTTCATCATAATCCATAGGGATGATGAGCTTTGGTTCGAGAGACACTGCCAGCTTGTGTGCATCATAAGCATTTAAGAGAAAATCGTCACGTCCAACAGGAATAAAAAGCACATCTGTCTCATCGATAACTTCTTTATGATGAGGGTCGAGCATATGAGAAAGCGCACCCAGGAAAGTGATACGTATACCGTCAAAGGTAAAAACATAGCTCGCATTCTGATACATTTTATCTGTTGCGCCATCCTTTAGTTTTGTCTCTGTGCAAAAACTTTTAATAAAGACCCCGGCGACTTCATATTCCCCTGGACCTCTTATAACATAGGGAGTTTTATCACTTTTCTCTACCTGTTCCGCACCATTATAGTCGACATGGTTGACGGTTATCAGACAGACATCTGCCCCATATTTTGTAATCTTTCCTTTACTGTCTTTCGATATAGGATTAAGCGCAAATACCGTATCCCCTACCTGAAATTTAAAATGCTGCTTTCCAAAATTCGTGATGATCATGGGGATATTTTACCACAAAAATGAGAAACAAAAAATGTTGTTTCAATGAGCTGTGAGTTACTAATAAGTCTTCGTCTTAAAGTTTCTTTTTCAGAATGAAAACCCCTTAGCACAACTAAAATCTAGTCGCGCGCGTAGTTTAAAAGAAACACACATTTAGTGCTACTACTCAGAGGAAAAGCACTCTACCTTTTTACAACACTTATAATAGACTTCTTTCAAAACCACCCCCCTATCATTCTTGAATTGGGTAATTCAGGGATGATAACTTTGTTTGTTAGGGTTTTGAAAGAGGTCTATTAAACTGTCTTCCTCTAGTGTCCTTCGCTTGCGTTAGTAAACTATCTAAAAACTCTCCGCAAGAAACAGTAACTCTCACTGTGAGGGAGCAGGTCTATCGATGATCATCGTAAAACAAATTTGATGTACACTAAACATCCCAGGACTTACGCCACGGGGTATTATGCGCGAATAAATCGCTCCACGATATGTTATGAGCTTGTTTTATGTCTATAAAATACTGTGTTTTAATGAAGAGAAACTTTTTGAAAAACATTATGAGGCCATTTTTTTTAAAACATCTTCCGAGACCACAACAACGCCGAGCTTGTTTGCATCTTCTAATTTACTTCCTGCTTTTTCACCAGCAACGAGAAAATGTGTATTTTTAGAGACACTACTAGCAACTTTTCCTCCAGCGTCTTCAATCAGTTTTTTTGCCTCATCACGAGAAAGTGTGGGAAAGCTCCCTGTAAGTACAAATATTTTTCCTGCGAGTGCTCCCGCTTTGTCTTTACCGTACAAACTATTTCTGATAGTTAAATGAGGAAGTAATCTCTGAAGTCTTTGCAGAGATTCTTCATCACTACAATAAAAAGTGAGTGATAGAGCTACTTTTTCACCGATACCCGAAATAGTCATGAGGTCCTGATATCCTACATGAAGAAGGTCGTCTATAGTTTTTATTTTTTTGGCGAGCTCTTTTGCTGTCTCTTCACCAACATGACGTATACCAAGAGCTCCGAGTAATTTATACAACTCAACATTTCTCGATCTCTCTCTTTCTTTAAGGAAATTATCGGCACTTTTTTCACCAAAACCTTCTAGATCTTTTAAATCCTCTTTCTTTATTTCAAAGAGAGAGGCATAATCAGTGACGAGACCAAGATCATGAAGCAACTCCACAATTTTTTCCCCGAGCCCTTCAATATTCATGCCTTTTTTAGAAACAAAGTAGCTGAGATTCTCGAGATGCTTCGCGGGGCAATTTTTATTCTTACAATAAAGTGCCGAAGAAAGTTCTTTACCAAGATTCTCACGCTGTAATGATGAATGACATTCTGGACAATGACTTGGAAATATAAAAGGTTCAGCATTGACTACTCGTAGTGATGTAAAAACAGAGAATATCTCTGGTATGACATCACCCGCTTTTCGAAGGCCGACAGTATCTCCTGCGTACAGGTCAAGTCGTTTCATTTCATCGATATTATGTAGTGTTGCACGTCTTACGAGAGAGCCCGCAATACGAGTCGGAGTAAGTTCTGCTACTGGGGTTATAGCTCCAGTTCGACCAACCTGATAGGTCACACCAAGTATTTTTGCAGTCGCCTCTTCTGCGGGAAACTTATAGGCAATGCCGGCCCGTGGACTCTTTGCAGTATAACCAAGAGTGCTCCATATTTTTCTATCATTTATTTTAATCACTAAGCCATCGATACCGTATTCTTCATTATCTTTTCTTTCTTTCCATGAATCATAAAAAGCTTGCACCTCTTCAAGATTTTGACAGAGTTTACGTTCTTTGTTGACTAAAAAACCAAGTTCCTCAAGCAGAAAGAGCTCATCTTGTTGCGTGGCAAGTGTCAAGCCTTCAGTCTCTTCTTGTTTACTCTCTATATCATAAGCAAAAATTTTAATATTTCTCTTTGCTACTACTTGTGGATCAAGGAGACGTAAAGTGCCAGCTGAAAGATTGCGAGTATTTGCGTACACTTGTTCACCCTCCTTTATCCTCTCTTCATTAATGGTATATAAATCACTTTTTTTTATCCAAGCCTCCCCAATGACAGTGAGTGAAATATCTCTGGGTAGAATAAGAGGAATACTTTTAACTGTCTTAATATTTTCAGTAATATCTTCACCTATTTTTCCATCACCTCTGGTGCTCGCCCGTATGAGCTCACCCTTTTCATACGTCATAATAACTTTAAGCCCATCTATTTTCATTTCTACAAGATAAGAAGGGAGCTCAAACCTGTCACTTCTATTCTCATTTTTCATTAATAATTTTAGATTACGTTCCTGCCAAGAAGAAAGTTCCTCAAAAGAAAAAACATTATCAAAACTCCACTGAGGGTATTCATGCGTAACTTTAACAAAAGTTTCAATAGATTCGCCTCCTATTCTTTGCGTCGGGGAAAGAGGGTGAGCAAGCTCTTCATGTTCTTTTTCAAGACCATCAAGCTCAGAAAGCAAAGAATCATAGGCTTCGTCGCTGATGGTTGGAGCATCATGCACATGATACAAAATCCTATGCTTTTCAAGCTCGTTACGGAGCTTCAGAACTCTTTCTTTTGCTTCTTCGTATGAAGTCATAGGACGAAGTATACCATGTTGACTATGAACCTTCTGCGGACGATACGATGACTCTTTCTAATCTGTGCAGCGAATTAACTTCGCATGTTGAATAACCACTAACAATAATTTGATTAAAACTAGGTGTTTTATTAAAAACTACTTTTGCACAACGACTGTCGCCATTAGTGAGAGGTAGCGAAAGTGTTAATGTTGATTTCTTACCATCTTCGACAGAACCGTCAGACTTTGTGTATGTGTATGCGCTATAGGCAATACTCGTTACACTAGTATCAAAAATACGAACTCCTCCACATTTTACGTCAGTAAGGGCGATAGAAGGAAGACCTCTCACACTTCTATCAAAATTAGTCTGAACGATAGTGTCATCTATCTCACTTTGACTTTGAGCTACACTAAAAGGGGTAATACTCGTAGGGAAAATACCATAACCAGTACTTCTATTGGTATAACTATTGTCTATAAATGCTACACAAGTCACTGCCATATCGGCGGCATTATAAGCAATAAAACTATCACGAACGATACGCGTAAATTTTGCCTCTCTCACAATAATTGACGTAATACCAAATGATACAAGAAGTATAAGAGTTGAGAGAAGCATAGCAAGAGGGAGTATAAATCCATCAAGAGATACTTTCTTTTTTTTCATAAAATGGATGAAGATTCTTTTCATACTAGGATCTTGGTTTAATAAAATCTGTTACAACTATACTTTTCTGTGTCCCTCGATAATTATAAAAAATGGTGACGTCAACCCTTACATCATCACGATATGAACATTCATACGAGGGACAAACTGAACCCATCGATGTTAATTTAACAACCCTTCTTATTTGGGTGTTTATAGCTTTCGTTGTCGTGTGATCATTACAAAGATACATAAAATCTGTTGAAGATGTTGACGTAATGTTGTTTATTTGAACACTTCTGTCTTGATTAAGACTACTACAGTTACTAGTTGAGGCGTCATAAAGGTCTACAGGTATAGCGTTGGCGTTTGGATTTTTGAGTATGCCATACATATCAAAAACACAACCATTTACAGAGAAACAATAAGTATTACTCGTACCTCCAAACTGATTTTTAAAAACTTTCCAAGCAGTTTCATTCGGTGTTTCTTGCACTCCAGTAGACAAAATCGTAGACGAAGCAGCCAAGCACATAGCAGAACTAGGATCAGAACATTCCATAAAGACACTGTCGCGTCTAAAACGAACTAGTTCAATAGCCTCCTGACCTAAGAAAGTTGCTGTAAAAAGTTCTCGGCTGTAACGTATTTCTTGCGCTGCACGCCCGGCTATTACCATTGGTCCACCAATAGAAACTGAAATAATAAAAATACCAATCATGGCTTCAATGAGAGTAAAGCCACACAACGGTTGATGAGAGAGACTCTTTTTTATACGTCTGACAATGTGTAGTATATTCATATGTTATATATCGATATGCCTTGCCGTAATAGTTGTCTGTAGCTGAAAATGAGAATCACCTGACTTAGTGTTCGAAATGATGGCTCTTCCTGCGATAATCATGGTTATCACTGGTTGAAAATTATCTGCTGTTGATCCAGGAGCATTTGCGGTGCTGTCATTAGTCATCACCGTCTGTGTCGTGTTTGCTCCTTGCACGAAAAAACGAAGTGTATCTATATAAACATCATCTCCGGTAATAGGGAGAGTGGAAGTAGCTCCAAGAGTATCGAGTACATATTCATACACTTTTCCTCCAGAAAGATAATATCCTTTACGTACGTTAGCTGCCACTGCCCCCGAGGGCTTAAACATGAGAGCAGTTCCCCCTTCTAGACTGACGCCAGGATAACTACTCCACAGAAAAGGACAGCCTTGTCGATAGGCTCTATACGTATCTTCTATATTGTTACTACAAAAGAAGACACTACCGTAACGAACATCTCGAGAGATAAGGTCAAAACTATTATTAAGATTATCCATCACCAGACGCAAACCATCGACCCTAGCATATGAATGTTGTACCGCGAAGAGCGCTTCTATTGCTATAGTCATAGCCGTCACGAATATAGAAGAAGCGATAAGGAGTTCAATCAAAGTAAAGCCACTACGTGAGTTACCTTTTATTATTTTTATGAGAGACCTCTTATGCATGAGTATTTAGTGTACTAAAATTTTAGTAACATTATTTGAACCATTGTTTGCAGTGTAAACATTGCCAAAGTTGTCTACCGTAATAGATTCTGGCGAGTTTCCAGTAGTTCCATAATTGACGGTAACAATGCCAGCGGTAGATATTTTTGTCACAGTACTTGAGTTTTGATTTGCAGTAAAGACATTTCCTGAAGAATCAGTAGCGATAGCTGCTGGACTTGCTCCTGTCGATCCTCCAAAATTTAGTGTAACGATACCAGAACTGTTAATTTTAGTAACACTATCCTTACTAGTATTTGCAGTAAAAACATTATTAAAAACATCAGTCGCAATTGCATAGGGAGTAACTCCTGTACTAGCAAAATTAATGGTAACGAGTCCACTTGCATCTATTTTAGAAACAGTATTATTGCCAAAATTTGCAGTATAGACATTATCAGCTGTATCAATTGCAATATCATTAGGATTTGTTCCGACGGAAAACTGAGCTACTAAAACCCCTGCTGGACTTACTTTTAGAACTTTACTTTGACTAAATAGAGCGACATAAATATTTCCAAATGAGTCAACATCTATAGCAACTGGACGCCCCCCAGTGAGATAAAAAGGAGTGACAGCAACCCCCGTACTCATATCAACTTTTGAAATACTGCCAGGCGCTCCATAGTCTGCTGTGTAGAGGCTTGACCTCGCTTCATCAAGTACGATTCCTTTTGGTAAGGGTCCGACATTACTAAAAAATACACCAAGTCCAGCGGGACTTATTTTAGCCACGTCTGAAGGACCGAAATTTGATGTGTACATATTTCCTAGCGAGTCTACAGCTATATCCGATGGATTGACACCTGAAAATCCGCTAATAGGAAAAGTCTGACTATTTGATTTATTTTCAGTACAGCTACTAGTTCCACCACCATTTTGCCCACTACATTGCCAAGTCCATGTGTTTACTCCACTTAGGGGGCTACTGCTATTGCCAGTCACACAAGAATAATGCAGGGTACTACAAACTCCAGAAGTAGGGAGTAGTGTCAACGGTCCCACTTGCGTACACCTGCCCAATAAAGTTGAAATAAGTCCAGTCTTAGTTACTAGTACACTTCTTGAATAGCCATTTTTATGACTTGCTTCGTCAATTTTATTTGAAACAAGTTCGACGCAACTAGCCGCATACAGTGTACTTGTGCTATTGTTAACAAAAATCCATGGCTCTGGGTTCGGCCTTTCATACTCAATACTTAAATCTGTAAAATCACCATTCTTACTACAAAAGGAAAATGGTCTGCTGATAGTAGTGCTACTGACACAGGTGTTATCTATATGAAATCCTTCAGGAAGGGTTACCGTCTTAAAATTTTCAGTCACCCCATCGTAAAGACGATTACCAAGAAATATGCCATTTCTCTGGTTGGTAGTTATTTTATCTGCGTACTCTTTATACATTTGACTGCTGTTGCTTGCAAATTGCATACCAAATCCTGCATATGCTTGTCCGTAAGTGCTGACAGAACTCGCTTTAAGTTGAGCTTCACGAATATCACTTCCTAAATCACCTGTCATATTTGATAATCTCGTTTTCTCTGCTGAGTCTGGGTATCTTGAAAGCACCACAGTAGAGAGAGTTCCAATAATAGCGAGCACCACCATCATTTCAATAAGAGTAAAGCCTTTTCTATGAAATATTTTGCTGGGCAGCTGATAACGAGACTTCATAGAGATATGATACCACGAGAATCTACCTACGTCATTGGAACAAGAAAGCTTTCAAAGTTTTTTAAACGCTACTTTAGGTGATACTGCATCACACCTTTATCTGCTGGAGACAGCTCTAACTTAAACTAGCAACTACACAGACGCAAGCTCGGGTGAATTAAATCCGTGCAAAAGTTTTCACGAAAGTAGTTTAAGGACTTGCTCATATGATATACCTAGTACTCTCTTACTAGACTAGTACTTGTATATCTAAGGTACTAAGTAACAAAGATCAGATCTCCACGTACAGTCTGGTTGTCTAGGAGTAAGAGTAGTGTCACCTCCTGGACAGTACAGAGGAGTTCCTGTACACGTCCCTGGTGTTACTGCTATTGGTGGCACAGTTACTATATATCGAGATTTTCTAGCAGTGTTTCCAGCCACATCTGCCACTGAGTAGACTTCTGTAGTGACTGCGTCTGGTATAGAGGTATTAAGAGTGGTTGTAGCGAGGGTGATGCGGGTAGAGGTGGCTTGCGTGACGGTGATTTTGCTGACATTATTTGAGTAATAGTTTGCGGTATAGATATTGCCGGATGAGTCGATGGTGATTCCTTGAGGACTTGTACCCGTACTACCTAAGATACTTGATACTCCAGCGGGGGTGATTTTGCTGACATTATTTGAGGTATAGTTTGCGGTATAGATATTGCCGGATGAGTCGATGGTGATGGCATAAGGAGATGTACCCGTACTACCTACTAAGATACTTGATACTCCAGCGGGGGTGATTTTACTGACATTATTTGAACCAACGTTTGCGGTATAGATATTGCCGGATGAGTCGATGGTGATTCCTTGAGGATTTGAGCCATTAAGAAACTGAGCGAGAATAGAAGAAGTCGCAGACTCTGGCGTAGCCACTGTATATGCGACAGTAGTATACGCTCTCGTAATCTTTGAAGTAATGTTGCCATCGACATTGTCCATCGCAGTTGCGCCTGGGTCGATATAGCCACTAGACTGTGTGAGCCAGTATATTTGAGAGTTATTGAGTGTGATAACTGGTGCAGTCTTGTCGGTACCAAAAATAGTTGAGGTATTACCCGAAGTTATCAAACCACCTACACCAGAGTTGGGAGTGGTGTTGAATGTAACATCAGTCGGTGCTTCATCGCAGGCTCCGAGTGCGGTTGTAGAAAAGCCAGACTGAGAGATAATCATGTTACGCACTTTACCGACTGCTATAGAATTTTTAGAAGCAAACTCAATACACGTAGCAGCATAGCGGGTACTGGTTGCATTGTTGATATAAATAATTGGCTGAGTCGTTGAACGAGCATAACTAACCGTGACGGTACCTAAAGCACTATTAGTGCGAGAACAAGAAGAAGTAGCAAAAGGACGTGCTGTGCCGTCTCCAACGCAAATATTACGCAAATAGAAACCTTCAGGGATTTTGACTATTTTTGAGATTTCTGTTGCAGCATTAAAAATGCTATCACCGATAAGACTACCAGAGAGGTCAGTACTCGATCCTATTTGCATATCTTTAAACTGCACAAACTTCGTTGTTGAGGCAGCGTCAAAATAAAGACCATACCCTGCTGCTGTATCGCCTGATGTTTCAATACCTCCAGCTTTCAATTGTGAATCTCTAGCGACACCTTGCATGTCTGAGACAGCATTAGCAAGTTCTACTTTAGTCGCAGAATCTGGATAATTTGCAAGAAGTATTGATGAAATCAGTGCAAAAAGAGCCATGGTAACCATGACATCAATAAGAGTAAAGCCAGACTCTTTTTCATTACTTTCTTTTAATAATTTTCCAAGCTTTGTAAGTATTTTTTTCATTATTTATAGCATAGCACGATAGATAAGCGTCACGAGCTCTGATACTTGCCAACCTGTGAACAATACAAGCAGAAAAGAGATAATAATAAATGGTGCGAAGGGAATAGCTCTATCTTTTTTTATCTTTTTAAGAAGTAAAAGTGGGATAACGGTGAGTGTCCCTATCCAAAGGGATAACAAAAAGACCATAATACCTTCATCCAGAGTTACAAATGCACCAACACCCGCAAAAAGAAGCACGTCACCAAAACCTACCCCTCTACCGAGGGTAATAAGAAAAAGCAAGAGGTACGGAAGAGCTACGATGAAAGGACTCGCCAGTTCGAGATATGAATGGCTGACTCCAAATCTACTAATAAGTGGAAAGAGTGACAACGTTAGAAAAAGATAGAGAAAAACTCTTGGAATAATCTTATGATTGAGATCATACAGAAAAATGACTCCGAGAGTAACGATTGTGACGAGAAGAAAGGCAAGATACATCAGTTCATGAGAAGAAAGGATATGGAGCGGAAGTATGTATTTTGCTGTAACGACAGCAAAAAGGAAACCAAACACTGCTTCAAAAATGGCATGAGTATACCCAAATCGAACTTTACAATAGCGACATTTCCCTCTCAATAAAAGACACGATACCATAGGTATCATGTCTTTCGTTGAAAGCATATGTGAGCAGGAGAGACACTTACTGCGACTATTTATTATTGGAGCGACATGAAGTCTGCCAGCAATAACGCCAACAAAACTACCAAACGCAGTACCGACAATAAATGAGAGAGCGAGAATCACCACAAACTTTTTGTATACTTAGTAAGCGTCAGAGAGATCAAAAACACACATATCTACTGTCGCGCAAGTTGATGAGGCATTTTCATTTGTTCCTTTTCCGTAGAAGTCAGAATCTTGGTTTGGAATCATGGTATGCGCTAGGAAATTATAGTGCTGGAAACCCCACGGTGAAGGCCCTACAACTGCAAGTGGAGTACCAACGGGTGTAACACCAGTAAGTAAGGCTGACGTTCCTACCACTGGACTAGTAGATGAAGTAAGAGGGTGGAAGAAAGCTGAGGATACAGATGACGTAGACTGAACAATGAAGTTCACGCACGGTCCACCAATCTTTTGTCCTGTCATACCTGAGGTTGATGTACTAATAACCCCCCAACAGTCATTGTCGTCCGCAAGTACTGTGTTAAAGACTTCGAGTGAAACTCCGAGGTGATATCCAAATGTTGTTGTTCCGTAAGTTGCGCTTGCAAGTGAGGAAGGAGAGAGACCTCTGTATGAGACAAACATAGTCTTATCCTTAGCTGATCCTGACTTGAGACTCGATGGTAGGTTTGGCATATACTGAGGTGAAAGACTAGAGAGGTCAATACCTAGTGCTGTTGTAGAACCCGCCGGGTACTGCCCATTGTCATTAGCGAAGTTTGCAAGAGCAGTTTGCATCTGCTTGATTTCAGCAATTTTCTTAACGTCTTTAGCTTTCTTACGAGCTGTCTGCACTGGTGCTGCAACGATGGTCGAAAGAAGACCAATGATGGCGATTACCACGAGTAGTTCGATAAGGGTAAAGCCTTTAAATGATTTTTTTGTTAATGTAGTAAGTTGCATAATATTATGTACTAATAATTGTACTCTTTTAGTGTAGCAAGTATCTTTTGTATTACAAGCAGTTATGCACAGTTTTTTCGTGAAATATATCTGCAAATGATTCGCATTAGAAGGTATTAGCAAGATTAAAGATAGGGAGCATGATAGCCATAACAAGGAGTGACACCATCAAACCCATACCAACGATCATGATTGGCTCAATAAGACCAATAGTAGAATCAATAGCACCGTCTACTTCTCTCTTATAAAACGACGCAAGATTTTTTAAAATATAACCGAGCTCACCTGTCTCTTCACCAATTTTCGCCATCTGCGTCAGTATACGAGGTACATCATCTTCTTCAGAAAGTGCTTGAGAAAAGGTCATACCATTTTGCACTTTATCGGAAACTCTAAAAAGAAGGTCATGGTAAATAACATTCTCGACTACGTCTGCCGTAATCTCAATAGAGCGAACAATAGGCACCCCACTCGTCAGCATCGTATTCATGTTATCAGACAATCGTGCGAGGAATATCTTTTGTGTTAAATCTTTTATAGCGGGCATTTTTGTAGAAAGTTTATCAAAGAAATAATGACCACTTTTTGTTCTCGAAAATAAAACTACTCCCCAGCCGCCGCCTATAACTATAGGAAAAATAATATAGGCATTGTGTTGTACAAACTCACTCATGGCAAGAATAATACGGGTAATGGCAGGAAGGTCTGCTTTATTATCAAACATTGACGCCATCTTTGGAATAACGAAGGTAAACATACCCAGGAGTATAAAAATAAAGACAACAACGACAAAAATTGGATACATAAGTGCCTTTTTTGTTTTCTGTTTGAGCTCATAATCACGGTCGAGAGAATCTGCAAGATAGAGAAAAGATTCATTGAGCTTTCCACTTTCTTCCCCTGCTTTTACCATACTCACGTAAAAGGTTGAAAAAAGATCTGGCTCTTTGAGCATGGCATCCGACATAGACATACCTGTTTGTATATCATCAGCCACCGAATTGAGTCTCTTAACGAGTGTTTTATTTGGGTTTTCTGCAGCCAGCATCGTAAAAGCTTTCAGCGCTGACACACCAGCTTCAAAGAGTGTTGATATTTGTCTCGAGAAAATAACAATATCTTTTGGTTTGATACTTGGTTCAAAAATAGCGAGAGATATTTTAAAAGGAGGATTTTCAGGCTCTGCTTGTGCTAACTCTACTTTCTTTTCTTCTATATCAGTTACGACAATACCATTTGTCTGAAGTTCAGCGACAGCTTCATCGTGGCTAACACTTTCTATGTCTCCTGTTTGCTCAATTCCATCTGCTTTCACTCCTTTGAATGTAAAAAACATACAGTATTAAAAAAGTCTCTTAAGTAACGATGGGTTACGACTACGTTCGAGAGCAACGTCCGGAAGGACTTCCCCCCTACGCACAAGATCAGCGAGACAACGATTAAGATCTATCATGCCATCCCCCGAACCCGTTTCTATAACTACGTCTATTTCGTGTGTTCTTTTTTCACGAATAAGATTCGAGACTGCATTATTATTAATAAGAAGCTCGTACGCAGGCACCAGCCCTCCAGACGCACGGGGAAGTAGTCTTTGGGAAAAAATACCGAGTAGTGATGCGGCGAGCTGTATGCGAATTTGATCTTGCCCATCTGACGGGAAAGAGTCAATAATTCTGTCGACTGCTTGGGCAGCACTGTTGGTGTGTAGCGTCGAGAGGACTAAGTGTCCTGTCTCAGCTGCCGTCACCGCAGTCGAAATAGTATTTTTATCGCGCATTTCACCAATAAGTATCACATCTACATCTTGTCTAAAAGCGGAAACAAGAGCTGTACTAAAGTCTGCTGTATCAATACCTACTTCACGCTGATCAATCATTGACTTATCATGCTCAAAAACGAATTCTATCGGGTCTTCGATGGTTACAATGTGTTTTTTTGTTTCTTTATTGATTTGGTCGACCATCGAAGCGAGCGTTGTTGATTTTCCTTGTCCTACTGAACCAACGACAAGAAAAAATCCTTGCCTTGCCCTTGCCATTTGACTAATTTGAGAAGGAAGACTCAAATCATTTAATTGCCTTGCACGTGGTATGAGACGAAGAGCAACAGCTACAGAACCTTTTTGGAAAAATGCATTCCCTCGAAAACGATACTCCCCTTTATGGTTATAAGAAAAATCAAGTTCTTGTCTCACAACAAAGTTAGTAAAGACACGTTCACTGACCATCTGCCTTAATAAGCCTGCTGTATCTTCAGCAGTAAGTTGTTTTCGTTTCAGTAATGGAATCAAATCTCCATTCATACGAATAGTCGGAAATGTTCCAACAGTAATATGGAGGTCGGAGCCTCCTTCTTTAATAACTGTCATAATGAGTTCATCTAACTCTTGTGTGTAATTCATAGTGACAGTATAGCAAGAGTTATGAATTAAAGACTGTTAATTTCTTCAAAGGGAACTTTTTGCTGTATGCACTTTATCATCGCATCTTCACGGAGTGTCATCATTCCATTCTTTCTGGCAATCATTTTTAATTCATCTTCTCTTTTTTGCTGTATAATAGCCTGTTCAAGTTCAGTATCAATGGTAAGAATTTCAAAAACAGGAATACGACCTTTCATTCCCGTTGGATATTCATCATTTCCTTCTGCTTCAGTAAAAGGTTTATCAAGAGGCAGTATACTTCTAAAAGATTCTGGTAAATCTTTAAACTCATCTTGTGCCATCGTTATCAATGCTGGAGTCATCTCCATCGTTTTAGCACAGCCTGGCGCCACACCACGGACCAGACGCTGACCGATGGCAGCGTTTAATACTGGAGCAATAAGGTAAGGTTCGATTCCCATATCAAGTAGTCGCGTTACAACACCGATAGCACTATTGGTGTGAATTGTCGAAAACACCAAGTGACCAGTAAGTGCAGCCTGTATCGCAAGACCTGCAGTCTCAGCATCTCGAATTTCTCCTACCAGAATCACATCAGGATCTTGACGAAGTATAGAGCGGAGTCCTGATGCAAAGGTATAACCAATTTCAGGAAACACCTGAGATTGGTTAATCCCCGCAATGTTGTATTCGATAGGATCTTCCAGAGACACTACATTACGATGTTCCTTATCTACCTGTCCAAGCATCGAGTAAAGTGTTGTCGTTTTACCAGAACCAGTCGGACCAGAAACGAGAATAATACCATATGGTTTTCCTATGGCTACTTGTATTTGAGACCAGTGTTGCTTCGAGAGACCTACAGTGTCCAGTGGTCTAATACCTTTATGACTATCCAAAATACGAAGCACAACCTTTTCACCATAATAACCTGGAAAAGTTGAAACACGATAATCCACTTTGTACTCATTTAATTTTGTACTAAAACGTCCGTCTTGTGGTTTTCTTTTTTCATCAAGCTTAATAGAGCAAAGAATTTTAATCCTGGCAATAAGTACTGCATGAAAAGTTGGAGGCATAACAAGTACCTGCTCAAGAGATCCATCGATACGACATCTCACACGTACATTTGGTCCGACATGCTCTATATGAATATCAGAAGCATTATGGGTTAATGCAAATTTAAGCACTTGATTAAAAATTTCTGGTATTGGTTGTTCGAGGAGATGTTCATCTTTCAGGTCACCACTATACTCCGTGAGATCTGCAACGCCGTCAGCATCTTTTTTTGGTTCCCCTTCTTTCTTTTTTATTTCTGTATTTGGCTTTGCTATCGCAGCAGGAGTTTCTTTCGTTTCAAGTGATTTCAATAAGCGAGTATACTCAAGATATTTTGCCTCTGAAATAATAAAAAGTTTATAGACAGTCAACTTTTGACTAAAAATAAACTGTAGAGCTGAGAGGGCGTTAGAGAACTCAGGGTCAACAAGGCCAACAGACAGCACCTGATCATCGAGCATAAGTGGTACCGCTTTATATTGTTTTGTCTGCTCCAGACTAATGGTAGCTAGCAAAGCGTCGCTCTTTTTTACTTCTCCCACATACACAGGAAGACCGTACAAAAGTGACCGAGCTTCGGCCACATCTTCTTCTTTAATTCCTTTTTCAATCAAAATCGTATCAATTGATTTACCTGTCCCTTGCGAAAAGACACGGTCAATCTCTTTTGAAACGACTTCAGTTATTTTATTTTGACTAACGAGAAGATCGAGAAGGAGCATAGGTTTCAAAAGGATTAGTACGTCCTTTTGGACCTTCTATTATTTGTGTTATGTGCTCTGTATTATCTTTTAATCCTTCAATATTTTTTTTCAGTATCTCAGAACCATCGAAAGTCACTCCAGTCTGAGCTTTTAGAGCCTCTATTTCTGGACTTAAAGGTACTGATTGTGCTTTTGCTGGTTCTTGTAAACTTAAGAGATTAACAGAAAAAAAGTAACCATAGACAGCGAAGAAGATTACAACAATAAAGGTATAAATAACACCTTGAAATGCCTCAAATCTCTTGGTGACATTACTCACTATTGGTTTGTTTTTTAGGTCGATTATTTGCATATTATCGTAATTTATAGACATCCACTAAGACATCCATGTCATAGATTGGATTAAGACTATCTGAAGGTGAAACTAACTTAACACTCTTTACCGACATAAACCGTAAGTTCTCCTCGAAGGAAACAATAAGGTTTTTCAGGGACTCATAAGATCCTTTTACTTTAAAAGAAAGAGTTAAAGTCTTAACTCCATTAAGATCTGCCGATTGAGAAACTATTATTTTCCCTGGATCAAGTCCATTTTTTTCAACTAAAGTAGTGACTTCACTCACTAACGGCAGTTCTTCAACTGTGTCAGGTATAGACTTTTGTACTGTTGTGATAATACTTTTATCTACGCTTTTATAAGCAGTTTGGAGTTTTTCATATTTTGCAATAAGGTCTTTTGACTGAACTATTGTCGTATCATACATTCCAATTTGTCCACGGTAAGCATTGATAGAAGTAGCCTCCGTTGCTGGGTTGTAAAAATCAAAACCTTTACCCGAAAAGAGTGGGTTCCAGAAAAGTACGAACAAGCCAGCAGGTATTGCTGCAAGGATGAGGCTGAATAAAACTGTGTCTTTAGTGGTCATATTAAATAGTATTGTTAGTCACTGGCGCCGAAGATGAAGAGTGCTCCGTTTTCACTTTTGTGCTTGTGGAAGTTACTGTTTTAAAGGTTGTCGCTTCATTTACTACTGGAGTTATAACTACAGGCATTTTATCTATGTCTTGATCATTGGTGCTTTGTCTAACAGGTTTACTCAGATCAATGAGAACATTCGTTTTTGAGAATCTACCTACTGAAATTTGCATTTTCATGGTAAATTTAACCCCACCATTTATAGTATTTAAATCGTAAGAACTGACAACAACATCTGAGACATAATTAGAATATTCTTTTGAACGAAAAATATCACGCTGTGCGATAAGATCCTGAAAAGACTTTGCACTTCCGGTAAGTGTCACTGTGTAAGACTTTGTACCCTCAATTCTCACCGCAACCATATCGGTAAGAGTGATTCCTCGAATAATAGCCTGCTCAAGTATCGTAAATAAACTATACGAAGAAGGAGCATTATTAAAAATAGCAGAGAAGGCTTTGATTCTTCCAGAAAAATCTTGCATTGTCTGTAGAGTGACATCACTAGTAAAGACAACTTTACTCAAATTTTCTTTCTTACTATTATTCTGTGTTTCATAACTACTTTTCATATAAAAAGCGTACCCAACAAGACTTCCGGCAACAATATTCAAAAATATAAGACCAAAAACAAGTATAAGTGGCGACTTATCTGTCTTTGGTACACCCAAAGCAGAGCCTGCACTAAATGGTGAGCCTGCTGGTACTGATTGATTTTGATTGATGGTAAACATAATTATTCTGCTTCAAAAGCTTTAAGTGCCAAGCCGACACTCACAGCATACGTAGGACCAACTCGTCGCAACATTTCCTTAAGGAAAGCTGGTGTTTCTATTTTCGTAAAGGGATCAGCGATGACTAACTTACCTTTGAGTACCTCTCCTGCTACTTCTAGTATTCCTGGTACTCTTGCTCCAGCACCAGTAAAAACAATTTTATCTACTATTTGATTATACTTTCTTTCATACATAAGTAAAAGGCGTCCTATATCACCAAACAGTGGATAAGTCGAAAGTTTCATGACTTCTGCTATATATTTATTCGAAGGATCTCCAGTATAACCGACTTCACGTTTATATCTCTCACTTTCATCTTCAGACATAGAGAGCGCTTTAGAGAGTTGCATAGTGCTTTCCTGAGACCCTCGAGGTATGAGATGTACATCGAGGATCACACTTTTATGAACAAGAATAACAGTTGAATATTGGGCCCCAATATCAAGTATAATACTAAAGGGATCGTTATCAAGCAGGCTACGATTTAAACTAAATGCCTCAATCTCAAAGAGAGGTTCTGTTGTTCCAAGTCTCTGAGCTATTCTACTGTAGAGGGTGAGAGTCTCATGCTTGATAGCTGCAAGTACTACTTGTAGTATTTGTGGATTAGCTTCAAACATACCAGCAGGAATAAGCCAGTGATCAATATCAACAGTAGAAAGAGGTACTGGTAAAAACTTTCGAGCTTCAAAAGCAAGAGCTGTAGGTATGTCTTCTGCTGCTGATTTCGGTAGTGGTATAGTGGTCACAAATGTTGACGCAGGGTCAACAGAATAAATAGCTCTCTTGGCCGTTATTTTTGCTTCTTTAAAAAGAGTGACGACAGCACCCACAATAAGATCTTCCCCCGCACTAATAGCTCTTCCATCTGTTTGTCCATGTAATGAACCAAGAAAAATCTCACCGTATGTAACGAGTTTTATTTTTCCATCTTCTTTCTTGAGCTGTACTGCTTTAATCGATGATTTTCCTATATCAATGCCTACAACATGTCCCGTGTCATTTTTTGAAAAAAAAGATAGACTCATAGTTAAAGTATACCACTCTCTTCCTATAAAAAATGTAGACAAACTATGAACAAAATAATTGACTCTTTCTTCCCTCTCTCCTGCACATTTTGTCATCTTAAAAACTTGAGTATTTGTACTACTTGTCTTTACTCACTTAAGCGCTCTACCCTTGATCCTTTAATTGACACCTTTGCGCTCTTTTCTTACCAGGATAAACAAGTGAAATTAGTATTACAGCGTGCGAAATACTCACATCAATTCTCACTCTATCAACCACTTTCTAAGTATCTTGCAGAGAAGCTGCCTCAAACGTATCTTACAGAAAATGAAAAACTAGTAGTTATCCCTATGCCTATGCATTTCCTTCGCCGTTTATTCCGAGGTCAAAATCATGCCGAACATATAGCACGACATTTTGCGGAGTCACTTCACCTACCTTATACTCATAAGCTACTTTTTAAAGTAAAATACACTAGGAGGCAGGCACTACTTAGTCGCAGTCAAAGAGCTACTCAACAAAAAAATTCTTTTTCAGTGAAAGCGTCCTCGATGATTGATCTACAAGACTTTACCATTATTCTTATTGATGACATCGTGACAACAGGAAGTACCATTCTTGAAGCAAAAAAGACACTTGAACTGGCAGGTGCTAAAAAAGTTATCACTGTTGTCCTCGCACATTAGAGATACCTTTTTATAGATTATTTTTCTAGATACACCACATTATGGAAATAGTTCGTTAGGTAACTATTCAATATAACCATTACATTTTACTCTCTTACTTTCTTCTTTTTTACAGAATACTTTCCGTAAATATTTGAAAGCTGATCCAAGACATACCTTTACTAAGTTAGCTTAGAAGAGTTAGAAATTGACCACAACTTCAAACAAAAAATACTAACACAGTATGAATACAGACCTACTTGTTTTGAAGATATCAAGAATACTTAGTTCCGAGGTTTGTACATAAAGATATTATTCGCTATCATAGGAAAAATCTCCTTCATAATTCTGTAGCGCATCAAAGATGGGGTCAAGATAGCCGATCATTATTTTTGGTAGCCCATGCCATGATTCTTTGATACGGTGATCAGTAATTCTATCTTGTGGGAAATTATACGTACGCACTTTTTCACTTCTATCCCCTGTTCCTACTTGAGCCCGTTTTGCGTCGCGCACATCATCACCTTCTTTAGCTCGAGAAAGTTCATCGAGCTTTGCTTGTAACATCGCGAGAGCTCGTTCTTTATTTTTAAGCTGACTACGCTCAATAGTACAACGTATGGCAATACCTGTTGGTTTATGTATAACTCTTACTGCAGTCTCTACCTTGTTCACATTTTGACCACCAGCACCCCCAGAACGAGATGTTTCAAATTCAAGATCTGCTGGACTAATAGTCACTTTCTTTGCTTCTTGGAGTGGTAACACTGAGACAGTAATAGTCGAAGTATGTATTCGTCCATTTTTCTCTGTGTCAGGAATTCTCTGTACACGGTGCACCCCACCTTCGTATTCAAAATATTTCCACGCATCTTTACCTCGTATTTCGAAGGTGACCGATTTATACCCTCCGACATCACTTTGATTTTCATCTACTTTTTCAAAAGCGATTTTATGCATTTCACAAAAAGCAGAATAAGCACCCGTCAGTTCAGCTGCAAAAAGAGTTGCCTCATCTCCTCCTGTACCTGCTTGTACTTCCATAATGAGCGCCTTAGGTATACTTGTCTCCTCTTTTTCTTTTTCAAAAGTATCTTCCATTTGTTTCCAAAGATTTTCTTTTTGAATACTGAGTTCTCCCAGTTCTCCTTCCGCCATTTCTTTCATGCTGTCATCGGATAAAAGATCTTCTGCTTCAGCAATAGAAACTAGTATCCTTTCATACTCACTGGCAATATACATAGTTCTAGGGCTGTTTTTAAAATCGTCGAGTGTCATACTGTTTATACTATGTTAGAAAAACAAAAACATCAAAGAAATCTTTGATGTTTTTGTGAGTTAAGCTTTCTTTGCAAGCACTCTTTTCTTGAACTTATCAACACGTCCTGTAATATCAAGTACTTTTTCGAGTCCTGTATAAAAAGGATGGCACGTAGCACAGATCTCCACAGAGATAGTTTCCTGTGTTGAACCAACGGTATATGTTGCTCCACAGGCACATGTCGCAATAGCTTCCGGATAGTACTTTGGGTGAATATCAGTTTTCATAGTGTAGAGATTATAACACAATCTTAGGATTTCTGCAAAGTGTCGATATCTGTCTGTATGGAGTAGACCCGCCTCATAACCTGATTACCATACTGAGCTCCATCATTACTTTTTGAACACGATGAGCCCGAATAATATTTACAAGCTGCAGTTCTTTCTGTTGTCTCATTACCAGAAACAGCTCCAAGATCAGAGAGATATATTGCTGTTGCTGTTATAGCATGATACGGTAGCCATGGATCTGCAGCAGCTCCTACATCCTGCGATATACGATTTGCAAGAATTTTCCATGTTGATGGAATAAACTGTGAAGGCCCCATCGCCCCTCCCCATCCGTAGGGATTCCCTTTGTTATACAGTGGTATCCAACAAGAAACAGGCGTCTTTAATGGATCTCGACCGAGCTTTTGAGTAATCTCAATAAATACAGGAACGTCACGCGTTGGACTCATGGTGCGTATTTTACTAGCTCCACTTTTAATACCTATTCCATTTCCTGTTAGGTAGTCAGAGATGTAGCAAGCTCCAATGTCTTTACCGAGCTGTGACTCTTGTGTCAAAATTGCAAGTATAAGAGCCGGCCTAACTCCTGTAGCTTTAGAAGCAAGTAAAGCATAATCATATGCTTGTCCAAAAGATATATTACTGCTGTCACGCAGCGCAAATATCTTCGCACGTATTTTAGAAGCTTCAACTTGCCTAGTGGCAAGCACTTTTTTGTACTGAGTTTCTTGACCTTTAGTTTGACTAAGCAAATCATTCTTTTCTTTTTGATTCATCTCTACTCTCTTTTTTTCCACCTCTTGTATAATCTTTCTCGCCACTTCTTCATCTTTAGCATCTTGTAGTTCTGTCTTAACATCTTCAATCTTATCTTTTGACACTTTGATGTCATTAAAAGAATGATTGATAGATTTCTCTAATGTCTGATACGAATCTCTGTCTGAGAAAAAACCAGAAAGAGTTTTTTCTTGAAGTGAATAGTCAAGTAGATTATAGGCAGTTAAATAGTTTTTCTTTCGGAAAATTTGTGCTAAAGATTCTTTTTCTCGAGCAATCTTTGCATCGAGTTCTTCAAGAGCTTTATCTTTTTCAGTAATATTACTGTTTAATTTAAGTATCGTCGACTGGGTTGATTTTATTTTTAACTTACTCTCTGAAATTTTTTTTTCGAGAAGTTTAATATCACTTTGGAGACCCGTACCTTTGCCACGAGCGACGCTAATATTGTCTTGTAATCCTCGTATTTCATCTTCAAGGCTCTTTAACTGATCACGAAGATCAGATTCAGTATCCGCATGAACTGTAATGAAGGACAATACCAAGAAGAGAGGTAGTACAAAGTGGAACAGTTTATTTTTCATTGTTACTTTAGTATACCAAAAAAGTAGGTACTTTGGTGCGATTGTACCCATAACAAAAAGCGAGAACTATCTCGCTTTTTGTTATGGGTACACTGAAATAGTGATATTACGCCTTCTTAAAAGGGATGCCGATAATTTCAAAGAAACGAGTAGCTTCTTCTTTTGTTGTTGCTGTCGTACCGACAGTAATAGCCATACCGAATACATCTTTTAAATCTTCTTCACCTACTTCTGGAAAAATAGTTTGTTCTTTGATACCAAAAGTGATATTACCCATAGAGTCAACAGAAGTACGACTGATGCCACGGAAGTCTTTTGTACGAGGAAGAGAAATATTGAGAAGTCTATCTAAAAATCCGTACATACGTTGACCACGAAGAGTCACTGCGACACCAATCTCATCACCTTCACGAATCTTAAATGAGGCATTTGACTGCTTCGCTTTTCTGACGGTAGGCTTCTGACCAGTTATCTTTGCAATTCTGTCTACGACTAGGTCATTTCTCTTACGATCTTTTTTCATCATGGTTCCTGTTGCGACAGAAACATTTATCTTGGTGAGCTTTGGAGCTGCATGGATATTTTTGTAACCAAATTCTTTCTGAAGAGTCTCGTAAGAAGCTTTTTGTTTATCTTGTACTTTGTTCATATGACTTTGAAGCATGATTAGCAAGGATACCCTTGCGTTATACATCGCTTTCTTAATTAATAGTGTCCGTGTACTCTACCATAAAATAGAGGAAAAGACAACAAAGAGACAAAAAGAAAGACATACTTTCTCACACTCTTGAAACTAAACAAACGTCATCACAAAACCAACCCCAACCCTTGATTCACAAGATCTTCCAGTGCATCTCTCATTCTCGAAAGAAGTACTTTCAGAACTTTTTCAAAACCATTTACCAATGTTTTAACATCCACAAAGAATGAAAAGTGGCTCGTAAGATTTTCTCAATCGAAATAAAGTCTACATTTCTCCACCACACTCCAGTCAATCACTCGAATTTTGGTTTTAGGATATCATTCCACTACAGACAGGATCTGCTCTGCTCTTGTAGGCAACTCAGTCCTCTGCTTCGTATCGTCACCACACCCCCAAGTGAGGGGTAAAAACCATGAAGAACACTTCCACGATGGGGGCGATGGGTACACGGATCATGAGAAACAAAAACTGGTAGCTTACCTGTGTCTAACACTAGCAAAAAAGGTCTTTCCTCACTCATTTCAGTAAACACTTGAAGGACCCTCATTAACTAATGAAGCGTGTAGTTTCGTCTACGCTAAATACCGACAACCTTGCTCATATTGTGACAATAAAGTTCCAGGTCAGATACCTTCCCTCACTCCATTCGTATCGGCGAGGTATCTACAGGAAATGCGGCAGAGACCGCAGGGAATCAAATTTAAAACCTTTCTCTCCACTCAGAGGAACTGTAAAACTGTTAAGAACTCTCCAGAAAAACTAGGCTTTTATGAGATTTTTTGCAAATTTTTTTTGAAGGATTCTGGCTTAGCCGTATATGAGATTGACATATCCATCTAGTATCTAAAAACTCTTTACTGTTTAAAAATGAGATGCTTAGCCTTGCTACAAGAGGTAGGCAGAGGACTGGTACCATTCCCCAGCATTGGATAATGTATATACATATATGGTGTTTACTATCAATCACAGATATACATACAAATAATCATCAAAAACAATCACAGTGTTCCTACTTTTGCTTTTATTTTTACAAAACTGTCGCGATATTCTCAAGAGTAGTAATGCCCGCATACACTTTTTCTAAGGCATCAGTCTTGAGTAATTTGGTACCGCTCGTTACTACATACAGCTCTAGATCTGCCATAGACCGGCCTTCCACAATCATAGAGCGGAGTTTTGTATCAAATTCAAGCACTTCAAATATCCCTGTTCTCCCAAAGAAGCCTTTTTTATCACATTTTTCACAACCAGCACCATGTACGAAGTGATGTTCTGAAGGGTCGATTTTAAAATGAAGAAGAAATTCTTGCGCTGGTACATACTCTACTTTACAAAATTCACAATTCTTTTTAACGAGCCTCGTCGCTATGACACCATTAACGGCATAGGCAACCATGCTCTTCTCTATATTCATATCTATAAGTCTCGCGATAGTTCCAGCACTAGAATTGGAGTGAAGAGTAGAAAAGACAGTACGTCCGACCAATGCTGCACGCACAGCGTATTCAGCGGTCTCTGCATCGCGAATTTCGCCAATCATAATAGTGTCTGGGTCTTGGCGCAAGATAGATTTCATACCTGAAGCAAAAGTAAGTCCTCTATCTGGATTCATTTGTATTTGACGGATTTTATCAAAACGGAACTCAACAGGATCTTCGAGGGTAATGACATTTTTATCTTCTGCCATGGTTTCATTAAGCACTGCATAGAGAGTAGAGGTTTTACCTGATCCAACAGGACCAGTAACAAGCATCATGCCGTTATTTCTTCTTGCTATTCCTCTTACTTTTTCAAGAGTGATTGGATCCATGCCAAGCTGGTCGAGATGTAAGACATGCGAAACAGAGTTAGCTATACGAAAAACAGCAGCATCTCCATAAATGGTAGGGAAGACAGAGATACGTATGTCAATAACCATCGGTTTGTTTTTAGCTGGATCATTATCCTCATACATAAAGTTAAGGGAAAAGTGACCATCTTGAGGAGTAAACACTGACGTTGTATTGAGTTCGGCGAGGACTTTCAAATGAGTGAGCAGCTGATCATGGTAACTCATTGGAAAACTAATATAAGGCGTCAGTGTTCCATCTACTCTAAACCGTATTCTAACCTCATTGATACTTGGGTCAATATGTATATCAGACGCACGACGATTCACACCATCCAAAAACATAGTTCGCACAAAATTAGGAACGTCATTTGAATGAGTGTTTGTTTCCATAAAAGGTACTAGTTCTAGTATAATGAGTTTACAAGAAAAAGCGAGGAAGTTGTGAGAAAAAAAGAAATCCGCAAAGCGGATTTCTTTTTTTCTCACGTTTTTTTCTTACTCAGACTTCAACTTTGCAACCTTCTTTTCTGGTTTTGCTTTTTCTTCAATAAGCTTCACATTTGAAATGTGTATTGGTGCCGGCAAGGACACAAGTCCACCTTTCTCACCTGTTTTTGTTGGCTTTACGTGACGCTTCATGAGATTAAGCCCTTCGATAACAACTTTATCTTGATCACGAAGTACGCGAGCAATAACACCCTTCTTTCCTTTTTCTTTTCCTGCAATGACTAGTACGGTATCTCCTTTTTTCATATATATTAAATTACTTCAGGTGCAAGTGATGCGATCTTTTTAAATCCGTCGACACCCTTCTCTGAAATCTCGCGAGGAATAGGTCCAAAGACGCGCCCTGCTTTTGGCTCTAGTTTATTCTTATCAACAATGACGACTGCATTATCATCGAAAGAAATATAAGAACCATCTTTACGGCGAAACTGCTTCACCGTGCGTACAACAACAGCGTACACAACATCTTTCTTCTTGACAGTCTTTCTTGGTTCTGCAACCTTAACGGAAAGTACTACTAAATCACCAAGAGACGCATATCTTCTTTTTGAACCTCCAAGCACCTTAAAGACTCGGCCAAACTTTGCGCCTGAGTTGTCGGTTATTTTTACATTTGTTCCTGCTTGTATCATACGCTAGTTATTTTCCACCTTACTGATTACTACAAAAGACTTATCTTTTGAAATGGGTTTTGATTCTGCAATGATGACTTTATCCCCTACTTTATAGGTGTTATTCTCATCATGAGCTTTGTACTTCTTATCTATCTTAAAGTACTTTCCGTATTTCTTGTGCGCGATAAAGCGAGTCACATTCACGACGACTGTCTTATCCATTTTATCTGATACGACAGATCCCTGTAATGTTTTCTGTATTCCTTTGTTGTGTGTCGTTGTTGTCATACCTTTAGTTTAAATCTCTTCCAATTACGCGTGTCCTTACGGGAAGCTTTGTTCCTGCTTTTCGAAGTGCTTCGCGGGCAACTTCTTCAGTTACACCATCTACTTCAAAAAGTACTCTTCCTGGTTTTACTTGAAAACAGTACCCCTGAAGATCTCCCTTACCTTTACCCATCGGAACTTCAGCCGCTTTCTGTGTTACTGGTCTGTCTGGGAAGATGCGAATCCAAATCTTTGCTGTCTTGCCTGCATGACGGGTCATAGCTCTTCTTGCTGCTTCGATTTGCTTTGAATCAATGCGAGATGGCGTCTCTGCTTTGAGACCAAATGAGCCAAAGGCAACAGTGATACCTCTTGTCTCAGGACGCGCTAGCTTTGCTTCTGAAAGCCTTGCTGTCTGCCACTTTCGATGTTTAACTTTTTTTGGGAATAACATACTCGCTTCTTAAATTACTGATTAATTATTTTGTCTCCTTCTTACCATCATACTTCATACCTCTGTATATCCACACTTTCACACCAATAACACCGTAGGTCATATTAGCTCTTTCTTTAGCAAAAGAAATATCAGCGCGAAGTGTCTGAAGCGGAATACCTCCTCGCTTTATTTCTTCACGGCGAGCCATTTCAGCTCCTCCTAGGCGTCCTGATACTGCAATACGAGCTCCCTTCACATCACGATTAGCCATTACCTTTTCGATAGTAGTCTTAAGGACACGACGGAAAGGAAGACGTTTCTCGATAGCTTCAGTAACCATCCATGCCACGATAGCCGCATCAGCTTCTGGACTGTTTACTTCTACGATATCTATCTTAACATCAGGAAGAACCAGCTTATGACGGGCAATTTCTTTTTTAAGAGAAAGCTTAAGGTCTTCAATACCCTTTCCTTCGCGACCAATAATCATTCCTGGGCGTGAAGTATGTATAGCGATGCGATATTGCTTTGCACTTCTCTCGATATCAACGGTTGCAACATAACTACCACGAAGTTTCTTGTCAAGAAAACGGCGTAGCAGAATATCTGCTTTAAGATGTGAAGCATACTGATCTTTATCGGCGAACCAGCGGCTCTTCCAGTCACGAATGATACCGAGGCGGTGGGCGTATGGATGTACTACGTGTGTCATGTTATTATATAAAATTATTTTGTTTTCTTGTCAGCAACCTTTTCACCAAGTTCAATAACAACTTTTGAAGTATGCTTATGAATAGGGAAGGCTCGACCCATAGCTCTTGGCATAAATCTTTTAAGAACAACTCCCTTATCAACGCGAGCTGATTTTATAAAAAGAGCACTCGCCTCTTTTCCAGAGTTAGCAACAGCTGAAGCAAGTAGCTTTCTGATAGGAAGAGCTCCACGCTTAATAAGTCTGTTTAAGATAGCGTCTGCTTCGACGGCTCCTTTACCGCTAACAAGAGACGTGACGAGACGGACCTTGCGTGGTGATTGACGATAGTTGTTAAGATATGCTTTCATGTTTTTTGTATAAGTGATTCGTTAAGACTATTTCTTCTTGGTCTTAGTATCAGTAGTTGCCTTTGCTTGCTTTGCTGCATCGATTTCAGATTGCTTCTTCTTCTGGTCAATTTCCTTTTGCATCTTACCTCCATGTCTTACGAATTTGCGGGTTGGTGAAAATTCACCCAACTTATGACCGACCATGTCTTCAGTGATAAAGACAGGAATATGCTCTTTGCCATTATAGACTCCAAAACTGAAGCCGACCATCTCTGGTGAGATGTCGCAAGCGCGTATCCATGTCTTAATAACGCCTGTGCTTTCTGGGCGTTTGCCGAGTACTTTTTTGAGTACTCGTTCATCGACATATGGGCCTTTTTTAAGTGATCGTGTCATAGCTGTGATTGGGTATTAATTCTAACAAATTTTAGTGTAAAGTCAATGGTTTTTGAGGATTCTTATTTCTTTCCTACTTTTCTTCTCGAAACAATGTGCACATTTGAGTACTTCTTCGGGCTTCTTGTCTTTCTTCCGCCAGTAACTTTACCTTGCTTTGTCTTCGGACGCTTGGTACCTCGTGGTGCTTTTCCTTCACCTCCTCCATAAGGGTGATCTACGGCGTTCTTGGCCATTGCTCTGGTCTTTGGTCTCCAACCAAGATGGCGGGCACGCCCTGCCTTACCGAGATTACGAAGTCTGTACTCTTCATTGGAAACTTCTCCAATACAAGCAGAGCAAAGATCGCGTATCTTTCTTACTTCTGTTGAAGGAAGTTTAACTGAAGTGAATCCTCCATCATGAGCCACCACTTGAGCAAAGACTCCAGCTGAACGAACAAGCTTTGATCCTGAGCCAGGATGTAATTCAATATTATAAATGTAAGTACCTACGGGAATATTCTTGAGCGCAGTACGGTTTCCTGGTTCTAGTGGAGCTTCATCTCCTACTTGGAAAGTGCTACCTACTTTCACTGATTGTGGAAGGAGCACATAACGCTTCTCACCATCCATATAACAAACAAGTCCAATAAAGCCTGATCTGTTTGGATCGTACTCTACGGTCTCAATCTTAGCTTTTATACCAATCTTGTTGTAGGAAAAGTCAATATCTCTAAAAGAGCGCTTATGTCCTCCTCCTCTTGCTTGACTGGTGATTCTTCCAAACGCATTGCGTCCTGATCCTCGGCGAAAACCTTTAGTGAGTGGCTTATACGGCTCATTGGTCGTCAGTACACCACGATAGGTGACCGTTGCCATGTTTCTCCTTGATGGGGTAGTTGGTTTATATGTCTTCATACGTGGTTACTTATGCGAGTTTAATAGAGTCACCTTTCTTTAAAAAGACGATAGCTTTTTTTAGTTGTGATGACATACCCCACTTACCACGAACAAACACTCTTTGGGAAGGTATATTCGTAATGTTGATACGCTTTGGAGATACTTTGTAGGTAACTTTTATCTCATCAGCGAGAGTGAGCTTGGTAGATTCAGTTCTTACATCAAAAGTGTAAGCGTTTTGATTTCCCTGTAGTGAAGCTTTCTCCGTGAGGCGTGGTGCCAGAATAAGCTTCTTTACTTCGTCTTCTTTCTTAGTTGTCAGTTCTTTTTTTGCCATAGATAGTAAAAATTAAGCGATTTTCTTAGAAAGAAGCGCAATGGTCTCTTCTGGGTTAGTAATAACGAGGTAACGAGTATTCGCAAGATCAAGAGGGTTGAGATTCGAGATGTTGGTTAGAGTTACATACGGAAGATTACGGAAACCTTTCTTTTCAGCATCTCCTAACTTTGGAGAGGTCATCATAACATTTCCGATTTTCTTGTATGCAAGGTTCTTGAAAGTTGTTCCTTCTGCAAGGTTTTTCATGATAGTTTCAGCAGATTTTGTTTTACCATCAACTGCAGAAATACCATCAACAAAGAGAACTTTACCTTCCTTCACTTTTGCAGAGAGCAGAGTAAAGAGTGCTGCACGATTCATAGAATCAGTGAGTACGCGTTTGTAATTCTTGTCATTACGTGGCCCATGGGTAACACCACCGTGTCTCCAAAGTGGGGAACGTGATGAACCGTGACGAGCACGTCCTGTCCCTTTTTGTGCCCATGGTTTCTTTCCACCACCAGACACTTCACTTCTATCTTTAGTGTGAGCGGTGCCAGCACGGCGGTTTGAACCTTGAATATAAAGTACTTGGGAGACAAGGTCTCCATTCCACTTTACTCCAAAGAGTTCTTCCGGAAGCATAAGCTTCTTTGATTCTTTACCTTCTTGTGTATATACTGCTACTTCCATATCTATCCTTTAATTTCAACTAATGTTCCCCTCTTACCTGCAACCGCTCCTTTGACAAGAATAAAGCCATTCTCGAGGTCAATATCGAGAATTTCTCTATTCTTTTCAGTAACACGGTCACTACCCATTCTTCCTGGCATTCTTTTTCCACGGTTAACTCTCTGCTGACCAGTCGAACCAATAGAACCAACTTCACGCATTGAGTGTTTCTGTCCGTGCTGATGCCAACCTCCATGCATACCATGGAGTTTCATAACTCCCTGAAAACCTTTACCCTTTGACACTGATGAGACAGAGACAATATCTCCTGCTGAAAAAATATCTGCTGCAATAGTAGCACCGACAGCTAAATCTCCTGGTGACGTACGAAACTCTTTGACTACTTTATAGCCTTGACCCTTGAAGTGGCCAAGTTCAGCTTTTGAGACACGTGATTCTTTTTGTTTGAAGACAGCAACCTGAATGGCATCGTAACCATCTTTTCCATCAGCGCGCTTGATGCTGGTCACAGACAATGGCTCACAAGTGAGCACTGTCGCGGCAAACACTCTCCCGTCTTCGGAGAAAAACTGTGTCATGCTGGACTTTTTTGCTAGAGTAAATTTCATACAGTACTAATAGGGATTTTGTTAAGCCATCTTGACGTCAACGTCGACGCCGGATGGAAGGGAAAGGTTAGTGAGAGCTTCGATAAGCTTCGGACTTGGATTGACAATGTCAATGAGTCTCTTGTGGGTTCTCATCTCGAATTGCTCACGAGCATCTTTGTAGATGAAGGAGGAACGGTTGACCGTATACTTCTTTATTTCTGTTGGAAGTGGTATTGGTCCGAGTATGACTGCTTCAAATCGTCTTGCTGTATCGATGATTTGCTTGACTGAAGCATCGAGAATCTTACTTTCGTAAGCTCTCACGCGGATTCTGAGTTTTTGCACATCAGAAACAGCTGCTGCTTTTTGCTTTTTTGGAGTTGTAGTTGCTGGAGCGCTCATGGGAGTAATAAATAAAGGGGAAACAAAAACTATGCGATAATCTTAGTGACGACACCTGCCCCGACAGTCTTGCCTCCTTCACGGATAGCAAAGCGCTGTTGTTCTTCAAGAGCGATAGGAGCGTGAAGCTTCACGGTAAACTTTACGGTATCTCCTGGCATGACCATTTCTGTTCCTGCAGGAAGAGTTACTTCACCAGTAACATCAGTAGTACGTACGTAGAACTGTGGCTTGTAACCATTGAGAAATGGTGTATGACGACCACCTTCATCTTTCTTAAGAATATATACTTCACATTCGAAATCTGTATGAGGCTTGACGGTACCTGGCTTACAAAGTACCTGACCACGCATGATATCTTCTTTCTTGATACCACGGATAAGTATACCCGCGTTATCACCTGCTTGACCTTCTGAGAGAGACTTGTTGAACATTTCAATACCCGTAACAGTAGTAGTCACTGTATCCTTGAGACCGACAATTTCTACTGTGTCGTTAATTTTAAGAAGCCCACGTTCAATTTTACCAGTAACAACAGTACCACGTCCTTCAATGGTGAAGATATCTTCAACAGGCATAAGGAAAGGCTTTGCAACGTCACGAATAGGAACTGGAATGTAGTTATCGAGAGCATCCATTAGTTCTACTACTTTCTTTGCCCATGGATCATCGAGAGATGTCGCAACAGAAGCTTTCAGTCCAGATCCTCTGATAATTGGAGTAGTAACACCATCAAAGCCTTGCTTTGTAAGGAGTTCTCGGATTTCTTCTTCAACGAGTTCGATCATTTCTTCATCATCAACCATGTCACACTTGTTGAGGAAGACGACGATTTTTGGCACACCCACCTGCTTGGCAAGGAGAATGTGTTCACGAGTCTGTGGCATAGGACCATCAGTTGCTGCAACAACGAGTATAGCACCGTCCATTTGTGCGGCACCGGTGATCATGTTCTTGATATAGTCAGCATGCCCTGGTGCATCGATATGAGCGTAGTGGCGAGCCTTAGTCCAGTATTCTGAGTGAGAAAGTGAAATAGTGATACCACGAGCTTTTTCTTCTGGAGCCTTGTCGATATCATCAACACCCTTCACTTTAATGGTTGGATCCATGAGGTGAAGTACGTTAAGGATAGCCGCGGTAAGAGTTGTCTTTCCGTGGTCTACGTGCCCGATGGTTCCTACGTTTACGTGTGGTTTGTCGCGATTGAATTCTATTGCTGCCATATGTTTTTGTATAGTCATGCCTCCCAAGAAATAATTTCTTGGTGGTAGTAGACTTTTAAATTAAAATTGAATAAAAATACACTTAGCCAAGCGGACACATAGAGAAATGCTAAGTGGTAGAATTATAGCACGCTCTTTACACATTTGCAAGACAAGACCTCATCTTACTCTTATGCTGACAGCCAAGATAAATACAAGCGCGGTTCCTGCGGAACCGCGCTTGTATTCTATCCCCTTTTACTCTCACTCATTCTCTTTTTTCTCCACTTTTTCGCAACTCTTTTATCCACTTACTCAAAAAGCTTGAGTAATACTCTAAAATCTTAGACTTCTTGATACGTCGCTATCACTTCTTTACTGCTTTCTGCAACGAAAGCATCCAAATTGGGCACTTCTGCTTGAAAAAAGGCTTGGAGTGCTACGTTATCCGCACTTTGTAGTACCGTGTCAAAGCGTATGATTTGCTCATCTGAAAGAGACTCAGCGACTTTCAAAAAAATAGTTTGCAAAATAATACCTCCGAGAGCAGAAACAATTTTCTCTACCTCTTCTTGCGATTTTCCTTCTAAAGATAGTGCTTTGACTATTTGTTGTTGTATTTCTGGGGTCATGATATTGCTTTATTTATTAGTATTAATACTTATACTTAGCATCCTATCTAAGAAGGATCCTCCATCCCTTAATTGATTTACCCCAGGAATGCTGTACTGTACATGATATTTTTTTGCTAACCCAACCAACTTCTCTAAATTAATTTTATCTTCAGGAACTAAACGATTGATATCTCCGCTTGAAAAACCAATAGCTCTAAGTTCTTCCGCAGAAAGGAAAGAAAGGTTTCCTATAAGGTTTTTTATACCTTCACTATTTAACTCATTGAAATTATCGCCAAATTTGCTAACTAACATATCCCTTATTACATCTTTATGGGCAATGAGAAGCTTCGTCGCGGTATCTCCTGGTGCAACGCCTACCATGATAGCACTTACTGTATCTGTTGTGTCATGATCTGTTGATATCTCAGTAATTTTTTCCAAACTAGCTGAAGAAGCAGTACTAGCTGAAGGTTTCTCTATACCTCCAGCCATCTCACTTGCAGGCACGCCGAAAGAAATATGCTCTGAAACCCATGTACCAAAATGATGAAAATCATGTATCGACCCAAGAGCAAAGACAGCGAGTCCTACACCCCAGCCAATTTTATTCGCGTCTTTTTTCCAATTCTCATTCAATCTACTTGCTTCAATGAATTTTTGAGCTCCTTTTGCAGCTGCTATAGCAGAG
Source organism: bacterium (assembly GCA_043745785.1). Lineage (GTDB taxonomy): Bacteria > Patescibacteriota > Minisyncoccia > Phycocordibacterales > UBA5272 > UBA11704. Next base: position 61,925 of record JAYTSG010000004.1, read on the forward strand.
AATCCGCGAAGAACTACTTTTGCTACTCCTACCGTTGCTATCACAGGCGCCACGCTGAGAGCTGTACCTACGAAACCTAAACCAATCAAAGAAGCTGAGAGGACGAGCTTTGTTTTTGGTTCTAATTTTTCATACTTTTCTGGCAAACTTTTTATAAAAAGGTACACCCTTTTTTCAGCTTTTTCTGCTTCGGGTGTACGAATCGAAGTAAGCGCTTCAGCTTGAGGGGCCTGTATACTCACTGGCGAATCTAAAACAGGTTCAATTCTCGCTAGCTGTGGACCAGTTCCAACTGTTCTTTTCATGCCAAATCCTTCTCGCAGGTTACCGTACATTTCATCTTTTAATGCCTTGACAGAATTGAGCATTTTTTCCTTAACAGAATCAGTTTTTTCAAGAATCTTTTTTAGAGAATGTTCTTTTGCTTGTTTTATACCACCCACAATCCTCGCTCTCGTCTTTGTAGCGAATCCTCGCAACACTGAACCAAGTTTACTCACACTACTCGCTTCAATTTGTATACGTGGGTAAAACTGATTAAGAATACCAAGAAAAGCTTCCAGTTTTGCTATTTTTTCATTGTCACCATCTTCCTTATGTTCTTTATTTTCCAAAGTATTCTTTTCCCTAAGAATACCTTTTTTAGTTGCTCGAATTTTCTTCTCTGCTTCATTGGTAACCTTTTCAGCCACAAGATTTGCACCAAAGATTGAAAGATTTTCTAGAATTAAAGCTGAGTTTTGGTATAGTTCTTCGAAATTAAGGTTATGTAACAGTTCGAAAGAGTTTTCTGCATTTTCTTTTTCCAATGCACGCTGATCACTAAGACTAGGCACAGCCGAATCATTACTTGCTTCAGCACCTATCACTTGAGGTTTCTCACCGTCACCTACAGGAGACATTTCTCTTAGCAGTTTTTTTAAACTAGTTATAACATTTTCAAAGATGCCATTAACTTTACGTCCGTCTCCGGCTTCACTTTTTTCAGTCTTATCTTCATCTTCATTAAGACTCTCCAATAAATGAATCATGACTTCAATATTATGTTGTGAATCACACTTTTTCTTTATTTCTTTAAGGATTTCGTTCTTTTTTTCAACGAAAAGGAGTTTTATCTGCTCAGCATTTTTAGTAATAGAAAACGCTTCACCCGTAAGTAGTATTTGCGCAGCTGCTTCCACTGTAAGATTATTCTTCTCTCTTTCTTCAGGTTTTTCTACAAAAAGAGAAGACTCACCCGTAGCTTGTGGCACTTCATTTTGACTTTGCTGAGCATTTACTACATCACCAGTGAGCTGATTTACTACATCTTGAACTTGCTCATCTGTGAAAGCTTTTTTAATACCAGCAACGGCTGCTAGATCGTCTGGACTTACTGTCCCCCTATTCATCAGAATAAGCCTCTTTACGTACACAACAATTTTAGCAATAAACTCAGGGTTCTTACCCAATGATTCAATTGCATTTCCATTATTTGGTTGCACTAAAGCAATGAGAATTGCACCAAAATCGGGAGCAGCTCCGCCACTTTGGAATAACGGTTCGAATACTGTTTCAACATTCTTTATCCGTTGTTCTTCGCTTACTTGGATTGTAGCATTAGACTCTGCTACAGCATCAAAAGACTCTACGGTCGCTACAAAGTCAGAAGGGTCAGTACTTACATTATATAGGTAATCTATAAGCTTTTCCTCAGCATCTACTCTATTTTTCATTGCAGTTGCGGTATCTTCATCTGTCTCAGATTTCATACCCTCTTTTACAGAAGCGACCCTATCGACCAGACTTATAATAGAACCACTAAAACTTGATTGTTTTTGAAGATAATTTTTAACTTCATCTCCATCTCTATCCATTACAATATCTTTACATAAAGCTTGAAGATCTGTTGTAGAAATATTATCGCCGTTTAGAAAGTTTTTTAGTTTATCGGCTAGTAATTTTTTATTTTGAGAGAGCCTGTCATACGCACCTACTAAACTTGCTTCTAAGCTTATTTGAGAGTTTGCATTTAATAAAGCTTCACGTGTATCTTGTGTAGAAGGTCCACCAAAAGGAGTCAGTGTGTCGTCTCTTGGTGTTACTGTTACCAAACCTCTAGTTGTGATTAACATAACTTTATTTATTAGAGCGATTGCCTGCTCACACAAAGCTGTCGCTGAATGGTCATTCTTATCACGAGAATCCTGTAAACGAAGAAAGATCCTATCATGAGCTTCACTGAGAATTATATTAAACCTATCTTCATGACCATGTATTTTTTCTCGCAATAGACCAACCATAAGTTTGTCATCAAGAGACCTTTTAAGATCATCTAGGTTTTCAATAGTACCTCGAAGCAAACCATTGAGACTTCCTAAAAATATTTTTTCTGGAGTTGCTTCAATAATATTCATATCTCTCAGAAGATCTGGACCATCTGGGTGTGGTATTGTATCTTGTGCTGTAACTAAATAATTTGGAGGTAACTCTGACATAGAAAAAGTATAGCAGATACTTATACAACAGAGTGGGAATAACTCTTTTAGAATCTGATAGAGCTAACGTTTTTTTGCAGGAGAGCTATACTAACATGAGGGATATAATGAACTACCCCGACTTGAAGGCAAGGGGAACTCTTTAGGTTAAAATACTCATCACTATGAAAATACTACATATGATAGCTTTCTCACTACTTGTAGTGGGGGCATCGATTGGGGTTTAAGCGCACTTGATTACAATATCGTCACCATGATTTTTTGTTCCTGGCCTATCGTAGAAAAAAGTATCTATTATCTCATTGCTCTTTCAGCACTTTACGAAGCAGTTATCTATAAAACAAACTGCAAGTTGTGTGCGTAAAGCTTGTTTAAAAAGTTTTTAATACTAGACCTCTTTCAAAACCCCTCCTTCCTGCTACACTTTACTCATGTACACACGAATACATGCATTAAGTGATGAGAAGTTCAGAAGAAAGACGGGGATGAAGAGGAAAACCTTTGAAGTAATGGTAT
>JAYTSG010000005.1:0-14303 GCA_043745785.1 bacterium
AGGGCACGGTGTTGGATACAAAGTACATGAAGAACCATATGTACCTAATTTTGATGATGGCACCAAAGGCCCTAAGCTTGTCCCAGGTATGGTGCTCGCCATTGAGCCGATGGTCAATCTGGGTACTGATGATGGGTATACTTTTATGACCGCCGACGGTAAACGCTCTGCGCATTTTGAACACACTGTCCTTGTTACAGATACAGGATATGAGATACTGACGATGAGGGTTTAATTAAAAAAAGGTTTCTTATGTAAAAACTCTAAATATTTTATGGATTATTCTACTCTATCTTTCGGGTTATTGGATTTTGTTCAGACTGGCTTTACTCTCATATTTCTTGTCACCCTTTTTGCTTCTATGTGGAAAGTCTTTGAAAAAGCAGGGATAGTGGGCTGGAAATCTTTAGTACCCTTATATAATGTTTATTTACTAACTGTAATAGCAAGGCTTCCGTGGTGGTATTTTTTACTTATATTTATACCAGGACTTGGTATAATCATCGCTGTCTATATTTATTATAAAGTTGCAGAAAATTTTGGAAAAGGGATGGTCTACGCTCTTGGGTTGATTTTCCTTCCATTTATTTTCTGGCCAATGCTTGCTTTTGGTGATTCTGTTTATGTAGCCGATGGAACTGGAGAAGTCGTCACTCCGATACCAGAGGATTCAATGCCCGTAGTAGATACTGTGGAATCATCGGTAATCGCACCAATAGCTCAAGTGAGTCCTGTTCCTGGGAATGAGACCCCTACTGCTTCTTAATTTTTATTCGCGAATAATACCCCGTGACGTCAGTCTGGGGTTATTTATTAATGTGAGGAAGAAGAGTAGTACGCATCTTAGAGGTGTACTACTCTTCTTCCTCGCTAGTCCCACGTCTCCCTCTCCTCATCGTGTTACACTTCATTTACTATGGAAACTCTCGGCAGCCCTCATGAAGAAGAAATGAAAACCCTCAGAGAGCGTATAGCAAAACGCCGTCAGGATCTGGTTTCCTTACCCGAGCGTTTCTCTAAAGAGTCTCTCATTTCTGAGATACTTACGCTCTATAATTCAGAAACTCCTGCACCGCCTGTTTCACCATTTCCACAGATTAAAATCAGTGAAGAAAAACGGCTTCTTTCGATCCTCGATCCTCGTTCTACCGATGAAAAAATAAAACTCCTCGTACAAGTGGCGATAGAAAAAGGAATACGTCAGGCCATGGATCTCGCCGAGAAAGATAAAGATCCAGAACTCTCCGATGACCTTCATCGTTATTTGGTGCAGTATCTTCTTATTGATGAAAAACCATTTCGCAAGCTTGATGAAAAAATATGGAAGGCATTACACATGAAGCTTTACGAAGTGATTATTCCTGATGTGCAAAGTCATGATGAGGGGACAAGTAAAGTGAAAGAAGTTATGACACTCATGCAACAGTGGTATGTTTCAATGCAGTCTATTGGTTTTGTAAAAGATAAAGAAGATAGTTATTTCAGTATTGAGATAGCTCTTCCTGAAGGCTCTAATGATATTTCTTTTTTCGTTTCAGTCCCTGTCATGTTTACTGACTACTTTGAGAAATCTTTAGCGGGAACTTTCCCTGAACTCCGTGTTGAGAGTTGTCCCAATGATTTTAATATTTTCTCCACCCATGCTGTCGTGTCAGGTGCCTATGCAAAACCTGCCGTCTCTGCAACACTGCCACTGAAAACGTTCAAAGACATAGAAGGGGACGCTCTCACTGGTCTTCTCTCTGCGTTTACTAAAATAAAAAAAGATGGTGAAGGTGCCTGCGTGCAGATACTAGTCCTTCCTCATGATGACACTTCTCATAAAAAATTTGAGAAGACCCTCGATGATATGAAAAAGGGTATGACGTGGAAAAGATCTCTCATTCAAGATGACATACTCTTGGATACTTTTCATATTGCTAAAGAGCTTTTTTTTGGGGATGACACTAAAAAAGTTGAAAAGGATCCACGTAAACATCAAGATGAAGAAGTGATGAAAGAAATAGAAAAGAAGCTTGGTTCTTCGATGATGAAAGTGTCACTCGCTCTCGTTGTATCTGCTGAGACGAAAGAACGTGCCGATACTATTTTGCGTGAACTTTCACTTTCTTATGCTGTGTATAGCACACAAGCAGGTGGAGGGTTTCTTTTCCCTCTTACATCAGATGATGATATGCATACTTTTATTCATCATTTTGAATATAGAGAATTCAATGAGAGTAAGAGCATACCTCTTTCTGTTGAAGAGCTTGCTACCATCATGCACTTCCCTCTCTATGTCAAAGAGACGGGACAACTCCGTAGCATGCGAGCAAAAGTAGCACAGGCACCACTTGATATGCCGAAAGAAGGAGTTCTTCTTGGTGTCAATAAATATCGCCATCTCACGACAGAGATTTTTATGACCCGCGAGGATCGTATGAGACATTTGTATGTGATAGGACAGACAGGTACTGGTAAAACAAACATCCTTAAATATCTGATCATACAAGATATAAAAAATGGTGATGGTTGTTGTTTTATAGACCCGCATGGATCGGACATCGAAGACATACTGGCAAACATTCCGAAAGAACGCCTCGATGATGTTGTCTATTTTGATCCGAGTAGTACCGCGCGCCCCTTTGGACTAAACATGCTCGAGTTTGATAGGAGCAAACCAGAGAGCAAGACTTTCGTTGTCAACGAACTTTTCTCTATTTTCAAAAAGCTTTTTGCAGAGTCATCTCCTGAAAGTATGGGCCCAGCTTTTGAGCAGTACTTTCGTAACACTGCGATGCTTGTCATGGAACATCCAGAAAGTGGCTGTACCTTGCTTGACCTCTCACGCGTGCTCTCAGACAAAGATTATCGTGATTATAAACTTTCAAAGTCAAAGAATCCGATAGTTAATCAGTTTTGGAAAAATGCTGAGGCAACGACCGGAGATCAAGGGCTACAAAACTACGTACAGTACATTACTAACAAGTTTGACGTGTTCCTTGCCAATGAAATCATGCGTCCTATAGTGTCTCAAGAAAAAAGCACCGTCAATATACGAGAGATGATGGATAACAAAAAAATATTCTTGGTAAATCTTTCAAAGGGGCGTCTCGGAGATATCAATGCCCAGCTGATTGGGCTTATTCTCGTGGGTAAATTTTTACAAGCAGCTCTCTCACGTGTTGATACCGAAATTCGTCCAGACTTTTATCTTTATATTGACGAGTTTCAAAATGTCACCACTCCTTCTATCTCCACTATTTTATCCGAAGCCAGAAAGTACAGACTCAGTCTCAATATAGCGCATCAGTATATCGCTCAGCTCCCTGAGGATATTAAAAATGCAGTCTTTGGCAACGTCGGATCCAAGGCTATTTTTCGTGTCGGCCCTGATGATGCGAAGTATTTAGAGTCACAAGTTGCTCCTATTTTTGAGGCTGGTGATATTATGAAAATTGAAAATTTCAATTGCTATCTCTCTATGCTTTCAAAAGGAAGTCCAGTGAAGCCTTTTAACATAGGGGTGTACCCAGCACCAAAAGGAAATAGGGCAATCATCGAAAAGATTAAAGAGATGAGTTTCCTTTTGTATGGGAGGGCTCGCGAAGAAGTGGAGGCAGAAATCATGCGCAAATACAACTAGGCGTCAATTAGTGGAGGTCTTCTTTGTCGAAGTCTAGGATTTTTCAATCAATGTACTTCGTGTACATCGCTATCAAAATCTTAGGCTTCTTCGCGAATACCAGCCACTAATTGACGCCTAGCGAGCTACGTTTTTCAGCAGATTTCTTTGTCAAAACAGATTAATCTTCACACCTGGATACCGGAAGGATTGTGAGTACCACACTACGCGCAGAATGCGTATGCGCTACGCGTGGCTCACACAATCCTTCCGGTATGACAGACTAGATATTCCCATCATAGACACTCCGTCTCATCCTTAAAAAATGATGTATTCACCATTTTGCTAGGGATCCAGGTCTAAATTATTTCGAGTCATTGAGGTTTGGATCAGCGCACCACTTAGTCCGTAGTAAACACATGTGGAGTTGTCTATCAGATAACTCATGCTATACTTTTTTTATACTTAAACACTTATGAAATTACGACATATTGCTATCGTGCTCCTCGCTTTTTCTACACTTACTGTTTCATGTGCTCAAAATTGTTTACCGAGTAGTAAAGAAATCTGTCTTTCAAAAGTTGGTGACTTCATCAATAATTTAAATACCATGGTGGTGGTTGCTCTCGGCGTGCTCTTTCTCGCCGCTGCTGTCGTCGGCTTTTTCTTTGGTGTCGTGCGCTTTATCTGGGCACAACAACAAGGTGACGAGAAGGGGGTAACTAATGGTAAAGAGACACTCAAGTGGGGACTCATCGCACTCTTCTGTGCGTTCTCTGTCTACGGTATTATACAGTTCGCTCAAAGTACTCTTTTTCCAGGCACTGATTTAGGTAATATTAAAATCCCAAAATTGATTATTGATACAACATCAACGGCTAGCCCTGGACAAAGTAATGGTCCTAATGGACCTGGACAAAGTAATGGTCCTACAGGCTCTAACTACACCCCTAGTCCTTCTGGTCCCGGAGGATCAACATATGTTGGTCCTGGAGCAAATACTGGTGGACAAAGGACAGCCACTGGTCGTTGTACAAAAACAGTTTATGGTACTGACTATAATGGAAGCTATGTGGACGGTGATTGTATACCAGACGTCTCAAGTCCAGTTGGTGGTTCAACGAGTTTTGTTTCAACCTGTGGGAATTTTGATCTTAATAAAACATGTGGAAATGGGCGTGTTTGTAAAAATACACAGAATGGAATGGCATGTGTATCAGCGAGTATAGGGGCTGTAGTTAAAGACTGTAATAGTTCAACCTTTGAACTAGATTGTAATGATGGAAATGGTGCTGGTACTTGTAAATCAAGTAGTATAGGATACCGATGTGTCCCTAATTTAAATACGGTAGATATCCCTACTGCGAAAGAATCTGTTCCTGCAGAAGACCCATGCTATGTAAATGGTCGATATACCTGTTGATAATTAAATTTTATAAAACAAAAAACGGAAGCCAGAGCTCTCACGCATACACGTCCCTCTTGGGCGGCGCAGCGGAGTTCTCCGTCTTGCGCGTTTTCGTGATTTACGTGAGAGACAATGTCTCCCGTTTTGACAATTGTTAAGCGCTTGTCAAGGCGCTGGACTGTTGGCTCTTTTCGCCAGAATCAGGGCGATTTTGTTCTGGACGGCTCGTTCGTCCATGTAAACCTTCACAGCCATGATTATGAGGCCAGACAGGATCATCGACCGGTAAATGGTCGAGTAGGTCTGGATGCTCTGGAGCAAGGGGATGATTCCCATTTGCACCAAGATGCCAAACCCGATACCCAGGCCGATGAGCGCGAGCCCACCGTACCAGATGATCTTTGGCACACGGAGGCTATCCTCGTGATGGCCAGTGTCACCACCGGTTGCTGCGGCTGTTGCTGCGGCTGTTGCCATTTTTCTAACTCCTTGTGGTCAGTTGGTGAGGGTGAAAGATCCGGTCTTGCCGTTCATTACTACAACGCTCGTGCATTCCCATGGTGTTGTTTGGCCAAGTTTCATCTCTGAGTTCGGCCCACCGTGGTAGTAAAAGTCTTGGCAGCTGATTTCAGAGTGCCAAACTCCTACGTTTGCTTCCTTTAGCTTGTAATTTTTCCCGATAACGGCGGCGTTGAACTTGCTGCTCACTGTGAAGCTGCATGTCCCTTTCGTGCCGTCATAGGCGGTTACCGACCCGACTTGCCTTGTGGGACAGTCGGATATGGGTGCGCTGGGGTCTGAGGCGCTCGGTACTTCTTGCTGAGTTGCCGTCGAAAGGGGGTGTTGCGCCTTCTCTCTGTCACACGTCTGGAAGTAGTAAAGTAGCAGCATTGCCCCTGCGATCAAGGCCATCAAAACGTAGAAAGCGGGTGAGGGCCTCTTCGACTCTCTGAGCATTAGCAGGCCAGGGTCTGCGACAGCATCCTCCACTTTCTCTTTACGCAAGAAGGTCTTCAGCTCGAACTCTACCGAGACGATGGTAGTCTTGTTCAAGGGAAAGGTCATCGTTCGTTGCGTTTCCACGACGACACCATCCTTTTGAATGCGAGAAATCTTGTGCAGCACCTTCGGGTTGAAGGACAGCTCCACGAGACTCCCGATCGCGTACTCGTATGGCGGGATGCCATCAAGCTCCTCGCCGTCGACGCTACCAGAGATGTTGCCACCCCCAACAGCTCGAAGGACAAGTTTTGCCATGCCACGACCACCGCCAGAAGGTGGGGGAGAAGCGGGGGGTGAAGGCGGGGAGCCACCCGGAGTCAATGCCGGAGTCGTTGCCGAGGCAACGACTGTCGGAGTAGGGGTTGCCGCAGGTGAAGCCGAAGCTCCAGCTGCAGTCATCCGAGCAAGAGCTTTTCGCGTCTCGGCGATGTCCGCCGAGATTGATTTTCTGTCCATGGTAGTGACTCCTTGATTTGGTCAGCATCGCTGACCGGTGATTGGATTTCTCCACGCACCTTTTGAATCAAGGGGCGCAGAGGGTTTTGAAACTAATTCAAAGATCTTTATTATTTTTTTGGGTTAGTCTTCGCTTTACTTCTGATTTCTTGTGGAAACCAGTCGTTTAGCTAGAACCATCCCACCTAGGGACTATTATACACGAAACTACAGATTTGTCAAGTATTTTTTTGGTGGATTCAATTCCTAAGTGCAACACTCTATTTATCTTATTTCATAAAGTTTTTATGGTTTTAACGAGCTAAAGGGTTATGTGCGTGGAAAATTGTAGTCAATTTTCCACGCCAGGTCCGTACTACAGAGATAGCATGTTTGTCGTCACTAAAAATCGGTAACATTCTGTTATACGTTAAATACGATGAAGAATCTTAAAAATCCTGAAAACAAAAAAACTAAGGTGATATCAAGTGTGTTGATAACTCCGTTTCCAAAAGTGATTGTATATCAAACTAAAACCGGAGCGCTTGAGCTGCGGGGTGACACTTCGCGCGAGACAGTATGGGCAAATCAAGCGCAAATAGCCGAAATCTTCAACGTGGAAATATCGGTAGTTACAAAGCCCCTTGGAAATATTCTTAAGTCAGAAGAAGCTCTTGAAAAAAGCAATGTGCAAAAAATGCACATTGCAAATTCGTACAAACCCGTAGCAAAAAGAAATGGTTGTGGCACTGGTGGTGGAATTGCTGAGGATGAAGTAGCAAGGTTGTTGAGGTTTTGATCAATTACTGGAGATTCTTTTGCAGTGAGTAGTAATACACTCTTGGCAATCTCGGGGTTCCCAAAAGAAAGTATTGGAAGATATGACTATAGTTGTAGTACATGCAGACTTGGATACCAGACAGTTTTTGAGTACAAAATACTCCCAGTGTGATATCTAGGCGATAGTAAAGGCTTTAGAAAGTGATAACTGTATCAACAAATAGTTCTGTAGAGCTGATCCAGCTATCCCCAACTCACTTGCACGCTACGGGAAAGCGTGTGATACTTAATACATAACTATTTTAAATATCATTTTTTATGAAAAAAGCATCTCTCGTCTGGTTTCTCTCATTAGTTGGAGTCAGTAGTGCATTCGCACAGACATTAACTATTACAAATAATAATACCAATGGACCTGGTCAAGGAATCATTGATTTAATTAAGCTCATACAGACTCTCATCGGTTATGCTGGACCTATACTACTTTCTGCGGCTGTTCTTGCTTTCTTCTTCGGACTCATTATGTTCATCTGGAAGGGACGTGAAAATGACGAAAAAAGAAAGGGTTCGATGGCATTTATGGGGTATGCACTCCTTGCGATCTTTGTGATGGTGGCTCTTTGGGGGATTGTTTCATTCATTGGTAGCACTCTTGGTATCAGTAACCCAACGTCGATTGGAACTATTGCGCTTCCAGTCACTCCAAAAGTTTATTAGTTTTTAGTAGGGGAGATATTTTTTAGGGTTACTTGTTTAGAAAATCTGTAGCACTATTTTTTAGGAGTACTTTATTCCCATCCCCTTTATCTCTTTCATTATTCTTTGTATACTCAAGCAATGAAAATGCTATCTCGTTTCATATTAATTTCGGCAACATTTATTCCTGTAGCACTCTTTGCATCTCCAGCTCAAGCAGTCGTTTCCATGAGTGCATTCTCGGACAGTATTTTTTCAAATATACTTAGTCCACTCCTTGGTCTTGGTTCGATGGCTATGTTTGTCTATTTTATTTTTGGAGTAGCAAGATATTTCTATACAAAAGATTCTAGTGAAGAAGCACTCTTAACATTAAAGAGACATCTCACGTGGGGTCTCGTTGGTGTAGTTATTGTATTTTCAATTGGAGGGATTATCGGGTTTCTCACCTCCTTTAGTGGTGCCTTTAAGTAGTGCTCGTATACTTAGTAATCTTCTTTGACAAAACCTTTTCTTTTTTACCACTGCTTAAACTATCAGATAGTGTATGTTAGGATAGATATATGAAAAAAGAAGAAAATCGTATGGAAGCAATAGTCTCACTTTGCAAAAGGAAGGGATTTATTTTCCAAGGATCAGAACTCTATGGAGGCCTTGCCGGTACATTTGATTATGGACCAATGGGAGTGCTTCTTAAAAGAGCAGTTGAAAATGCGTGGTGGGATTTCTTCGTGACTAAGCGAGACGATATGCTCGGACTTGAAGCGAGTAATATTTCTAGTGAGAAAATTTGGGAGGCGAGCGGACATCTCTCTGGATTTCATGATCCGCTCATTGAAGATAGTGTCACCAAGAAAACATATCGCACTGATCATGTATTAGAAGATGCGGGTATAGTCTGTGCTGGGCTTACACCAGATGAGATGTCGGCACTCATTAAAGAGAAAGGAATAAAAAGTCCAGATGGAAATCCCTTTAGTGATGCAAAAAATTTTAATATGCTCTTTCCTGTAAAAATGGGCGCGTCTAGTGCCACGAGTACCATTGCCTATCTACGTGGTGAGCTGGCGCAAGGCATGTTTACCAATTATAAAAATATACTTGACTCGATACATCCGAAACTACCTTTTGGTATTGCTCAGATAGGTAAAGCATTTCGTAACGAAATCGCAGCGAGAGATTTTATCTTTAGATCTCGTGAGTTTAATCTCATGGAGTTTGAATATTTTTTCGACCCGCGACTTAATGATTGGAGCGAAAGGTTTGAAGGTTGGAGAGACGAGATGTATGCGTGGATTGAGCATGTTGGTATCAAGAAAGAGAATTGTCGTGAGATAGAAAAAGAAGGAGTCGACCGCGCACATTACTCAGAGCGCACTATCGACATTGAGTACCTATTTCCTTTTGGACAAAAAGAACTCTACGGGCTTGCCTACAGAACTGATTTTGATTTGAAACAACATGAACAGTTTAGTGGTGTCTCTCAAGCATATGTTGATGATCAAACAGGGGAGAAATTTATCCCGCATGTTATTGAACCAACTTTCGGTATTGATAGAACTATTCTTGCAATACTTGCGAGTGCTTATGATGAAGAAGAAGTGGACGAGGAAAAGAGAGTCGTGATACGTTTTAAACCACTCGTTGCTCCGGTACAAGTTGCGGTGCTTCCACTTTCAAAAAAAGAAGAGTTGAGTGCTCCTGCACTTTTGCTACTGAAAGAACTCAAGAAAAAATTTCGTGCGCAGTATGATGACTCTCAGTCTATCGGCAAGCGTTATAGGAGACAAGATGAGATTGGTACTCCGTACTGTGTCACTGTCGATTTTGACTCTCTGACGGACCATGCAGTGACGGTGCGTGATAGAGATACAATGAAACAAGAAAGGATAGCGATGGCAGACGTGGCAAAGTATTTGGAAGAGAAGATACACGGGTAGTTTTGGACGGATACGTTACAAATAATTGTTGTACGATAAAAGGTAGAGCACGGCACCGAAGGTACCATGCTCTACCTTTTTATTTTGTTGTGAAGTTTTTCCTTATTTTAAATTTCCTTATTGTACTGCTTTTGAATTCTTACTAAGTTTGCCATTAAAGAAGTGTCATCGCAGACTTGAGTCATTTTTGAAAAGAATAGTACTAAAGACTTTGCTCATGATTCAGATCACTTGCAATCATTTTAATTGGGACGGATCTTCTCGGAATTTTTGACTACAAAAATTCCGAGAAGATCCGAGAAGATACGCGAGATAACACCAGACATTACTCACAAAATAGCGTATTCCTGCCTTTATGTAACAGTATTTTTTGCCACTTGCAATCATTTCTACACATGAATGCTTCATCTGCTTGACTTCCTAATACATCTTTGATAAGATAGACAGCACTGAATGAGAGAAACAAGAAACAAAAGAAGCTAACAAACAAGGAGGTTTATGAGGCTTTGCTTCAGAACCGCCTGCGTGGCGGATTTTGTTTTCTTACAAATACAGTACGAACGTTCGTTGTCAATTCAATACCGTGCATGTAAGGTCCAATTGTTATACGAGTAGTGATTTTATATCACTCAAGGGTCTACCTTATACATGACACGGAAAAACAAACAAAACATAAACAAGTCTACGCTTCGAAGTGGTTCAGAGTGTAGACAGTGATTAACATGTTTCCTAATAGGATACATAAGAGTATGCGGTGGATGCCTAGGCTCAAAAGAGCGATGAAAGACGTGGTCAGGCGACGATACGTTTCGGGGAGGTGCCTAACAACCTTTGATCCGGAAATTTCTGAATGAGGAAACTCACATGGGGTAATGCTCATGTATCTGAGACTGCAGAGTCCAGAAGCTCACCCAGGGAAGTGAAACATCTCAGTACCTGGAGGAAAAGAAACTAATATAAGTATTTCGTGAGTAGCGGCGAGCGAAAGCGAAGAAGCCCAAACCGCAGGTAGTAATACCTGTCGGGGTTGTAGGGCAAAAGCGTAGAATTATCTAGAAGAGTTACAAAATTGATGTATAGAAGAAGCTATTGGAAAGTAGCGCCATAGAAGGTGATAGCCCTGTAGTCGAAATACAATCAATCTCTTTTGCTTTTGTTCCTGAGTAATTCGAGACACGACGAGCTCGGGTGAATCTACCAGTACTAACTGGTAAGGCTAAATATCTTTTGAGACCGATAGTGAACTAGTACCGTGAGGGAAAGGTGAAAAGAACCCCGGAAGGGGAGTGAAATAGAACTGAAACCGCATATTTACAAGGAGTAGAAGAGGTTCATCACTTTGTTCTCAACCGAGAAATTAACAATGCGTTGAAATATCACGCAGAGGAAAAGTGATGAAAAGAAAAAATGTTTTCTGTTTGTTCAAAGTAGAACTTTTTGGCATATTTCTGGCGCTTGGAGAAATCTCAAGAATTAGAAGTGACAGTCTCGGCGATATTCATCAGTTCAGTATTCTGACTGTTGGTTTTGCAGATTTTGTTCACATATCGCCATTCAGAATTTCGTTTTAGTTCGTTCTTTAGTTATCACCCCATCAGAAAGGTTGAGACTAAAGTGATGGACCTCGACTGCGTGCCTATTGAAGAATGAGCCAACGAGTCATAGGTTACTGCAAGGTTAAGTGTCATAAAGTCACGTAGCCGCTAGCGAAAGCGAGTGTGAATAGCGCGAACAAATTAAGTAGTAGCTTATGGACCCGAAGCTAGATGAGCTTACCATGGGCAGGGTGAAGCAGTGCGAAAGCTCTGTGGAGGCCCGAACCAGTAGGTCGTACGACTCCTTTGGATGACCTGTGGTAAGGAGTGAAAAGCTAATCGAATCTAGTAATAGCTGGTTCTCTCCGAAATAGTTTTTGGACTAGCGTCGTGTGTTCCCCTTGGGGGTAGAGCACTGGAAGGTTTTGACTAGTAGCAATACGGCAACACCTATCAAACTCCGAATACCAAGGATTAAAAACACGGCAGTAAGACTCCGGGGGCGAAGCTCCGGTGGTCAAAAGGGAAACAGCCCAGATCTCAAGTTAAGGCCCCAAAGTATAGATTAAGTGTAAGCGAGGAGGTGGAGTTTCATTGACAATGAGGATGTTGGCTTAGAAGCAGCCATCATTGAAAGAAAGAGTAACATCTCACCCATCGAGAGACTCTGCGCCGCAAATAATCGGGACTAAAATCTATCGCCGAAACTGAGGGCTTTACTGGCGTCACAACCAGTAGAGCGGTAGGAGAGTGTTCCACTCTGCGTTGAAGCTAAAGGGGTGACCCATAGTGGAGCGTGTGGAAGTACGAATGTTGGCACAAGTAACCACAAGGAGGGTGAGATCCCCTCCCGTCGAAAGAATAAGGTTTCCTTTCCAATGATTGTCAGGGAAGGGTTAGTCGGGCCTAAGGAGATGGCAAACGCCGGATCCGATGGACATAAGGTTAATATTCCTTAACTCGGTACTAATGTGATGGGATGACGGGGTGTAGTATGTAAGCTGTCTTATCGGATTGACAGTTGTTTTATAAGGGCGACTCTTAGGCAAATCCGGGAGTCTGATTTTAATGTCATTCCAAGTAACGCATGAAGATGATGGGCAACCTGATTCAACCTTACAAAGCACGCCTCCGAGAAAAGTCTCTACATTCTATGAATATAGAACGTCTTCATGTGCCTTTTATTAGGCGCATGGCAACATGTGCCTAGTTCATCTAGGTACATGAAGATGCTTAAGTTAGTATTGATCCGTACCGCAAACCGACACAGGTATTCGAGTCGAGTAGACTAAGACGAACGAGTGAATTCTCCCTAAGGAACTAGGCAAAAAAGCGGCCGTAAGTTAGCGATAAGGCCTGCCTCCACCACTTTATCTTTAAAGAAAAAAAACAAAACTATTTCATCTGCTTTGTTGCAGGAAATTTTTACTCCCGCGTCGTACCTCAAAGTACGCCTTGGTCGTAAAAATTTCCTGCGCCTCGCATCTAAAACAGTTTTCTTCCTTTTTACTTCCAAAAGAATATTTAGTGATGGTTCTAGAGAATTAGATAAAAATTGAGACAAACCGTTCACATGCTAGAGCTAGTGTGTGAACAAAATGTATTGTGTAGATGTGAATAATTATGAATTTCGTTGAGGAGAGGTTGTAAAACCATTAGTTTTGGTAGCATAGTATCACGGAAAGAGCGATAAAACCTACGCTCCGCATAGAGCTAGTGAGTAGTTGCCTAACAGTAGATAATCTGTTGACCTTACCTCTTATCTACGAAGTTCATAATTACAAACTACATACAATATAAAATAGTTTTGAAGAAACAATTCTCTAAAACCGATACTACTTTGAAAATAAAGTGGTGGAGGCCGCAGCGAAAGTTTCCCTAGCGACTGTTTACCAAAAACACAGCTCCCTGCGAACACGAAAGTGGATGTATAGGGGGTGACACCTGACCAATGCGGGAAGGTTAAATATTGCTGGTTCACGCTGGTGATATAAGCCCCCGTCAATGTCGGCCGTAACTATAACGGTCCTAAGGTTCTGATCATGTTGCTAAATAACGTGGTCAGATGGACTAGGATTGTTATAGGGATGTTAAAGTAAACAGTCAAATCAGACAAACCTGAAAGCTACCTATGCTACCGAAATGTAGTACTAGTCCACATGTGGTTAGCGAGAGACCAACGCCGCACATCTTCCTTTAGCTAATAAAGAAGATGAAGATAGAGTCCTACTTGAGGAATAGTAGAGCGAAATTCCTTGTCTGGTAAGTTCAGACGTGCACGAAAGGTGTAACGACTGGGGAACTGTCTCAGGGAGTAGCTCGGTGAAAATACAGTACCGGTGAAGATGCCGGTTACCCGCAGATAGACGAAAAGACCCCGTGAGCTTTACTCTAGCTTGGTATTGCAATTGTTCATGTCATGCGTAGTATAGTGACGAGAGGTTTGATGTGCAGGATTTCGGTTCTGCTCTACTCGCAAATGAAATAGTCATCTTGACATGGGCACTTGCTAACGTGCACGGAAAAAACGTGTGCAGACAGTATCTGGTGGGGAGTTTAACTGGGGCGGTTTCCTCCCAAATGGTAACGGAGGAGTACATTAAGGTCAGTTAGGCGCGAATGGAAACCGTGCCGATAGTGTAAGAGCATAAACTGGCTTGACTGCAAGAGGGACATCTCGAGCAGACGCGAAAGCGGGTTCTAGTGAACCTACTCTTGGCTTTAGACGCCGGAGCAGATTAACGGATAGAAGCTACCACGGGGATAACAGGCTAGTTCCGCCCAAGAGTTCATATCGACGGCGGAGTTCGGCACCTCGATGTCGGCTCATCTTATCCTGGTGGTGGAGAAGCTACCAAGGGTATGGCTGTTCGCCATTTAAAAAGATACGTGAGCTGGGTTCA
>JAYTSG010000006.1:0-4713 GCA_043745785.1 bacterium
AGGGAGTTAAAGACAATGTGAACAACCTCACACTCTGGTAGACAGAAGGTCATGTATCAGGTCATACCCTGCAGTCTCTGCTGCAGGGTTTTTGATTAAGGTTTTCGAGGAGACTTTCCAACCATAGATGTCGCATAGAAAACACCCTAGTCCAGACTAGACAAAGATTTTTCCATGTGAAAGAAGTGGTTCATCGTAAGATGTTGTCTCCCAGGGGTTGAAAGCACCTTTTGGACCTAGTCAGTCAGAAAGGTCACCTAATTTTTAAAGGCTGCTCATCACCGAGCAGCCTTTTCTCATGTATAATTTATTCTTCAATTCTAATCCTTAATCAAATAAGTCTCTTTCTAGTCACATCGTAGAATTTAGAACGAAGAACCCAGAACGAATAACTTATAATGTGATCATTGTGGATGCATTCTTGATTGAAATTTGCTATACTCATGGCATAAGCTCAAAGAGAGCGCATTTTTATTGAAACCTATTTGTTTTAGTTTGAAATAACAACATCTAAATCAAATAAACTTAACTTAACTTATCTATCATATATGGACCCACAAGCAGCAATTTATATCGCAAAAGGAATGTGTATACTCGCTATGGTAGGAACTGCTATTGGTCAAGGTTACCTTGTCGGTAAGACCATGGAAGCAATAGGACGCAATCCAGACGCAGAGGGATCACTCTTTTCAAAGATGATTATCGGTGTCGCTATGACAGAAACCACAGCTATTTTCGCGCTCGTAGCATTTTTCCTCATTAAATAATCTCGCTTCGTATGGAAATGTTACAAGAAGTACTCGGCTCTCTCGGCTTTAATGTGCACATCGCACTGGCGAACTTTTTTAACTTTCTCATTATTTTCTTTCTTCTGCAAAAATTTTTTTTCAAAAAGATTGCAGAGACCATAAGTGACAGAAAAATAGTCATCGAGGAAGGCATAAGAAAAAGTGAAGAAAGTGAAATAGTACTCCATGATGCCAAAGAACAAGCAAAAAGCTTGGTGCTTTCTGCAGAGAAAAAAGGTGAGATTATTTTGAAAGATATAGAAGCAAAATCTAAAATGTTAGCGCAGAATATCAAAAATGAAGCACTTCATATCGCAGAAATTCTCAAACTTGAAGCAGAAAAAATAAAAGCTGATTCTTTCGAAGCAGGACTTCTTGAGCTTTCTACTCAGAAAGAAAAAATTGTTGCAAAGATGTTTGAAAAAGCTCTCTCAGTTCACATGACCGAAGACCTTAATAATTCTTTTATTAAGGGAATGACAAAATAGTATGTATTCACAAGCTCTTTCTTATCTGTTATATCAAGAGAAATGTAGTACCGCAGAAGTTATTCTGTTTCTTGAAAAAAGAAAACTACTAACACTGCTTCCTCAGATAGTAAAGGAACTCACTATACTACAAATGCAAGAAAGAGAAAGTAAACTTCTCATTATAGAGACCCCTTTTCTTTTAAACGAAGAATCTATAGCAAAGGTAAGAACTATTACCGGAGCAAAAATAGAAAGTGAGACAAAGCTAGTACTGAAAAAAAGTCTTCTCTCAGGATTTAGAGCGGTCTACGAAGGACAATCATACGATGCCAGTGCCCAAAGAATTATTAGCGAACTCACCCAGGTAACACAAAAGATATAAATAACTATGAAAGTAGAGACCATCATTAGTGAATTAGAACAGAAAATTAAATCACTATCTAGTGAATTAAAAGTTGAAGAAGTGGGTACTGTTGTCTCTGTTTCTGACGGTATTGCAAAAGTGTCTGGACTTTCTGATGTACAAAGCATGGAAGAAGTTGTCTTCGAGACTGGTGCCAGAGGGTTGGCACTTAACCTTGAAAAAGAGTTGGTAGGTATCGTTATTATTTCTGGTGCAGAGAAGGTGAAAGAAGGTGAAGCAGTGACACGCACGAAAGAAGTACTCTCTATTCCAGTAAGCGAAGATGTGCTTGGGCGTGTAGTAAACCCTCTCCTTGCTGTCCTTGATGGGGGTAAAGAACTTTCAAATGGTGTGAGAGTTCGTGTAGAAAAAATTGCACCAGGTGTGATGGAGCGTGAGCCAGTGAATCAGCCATTACAGACAGGAGTTAAAGCTATTGACGCAATGATTCCAATAGGGCGTGGTCAGCGTGAGCTCATTATAGGTGATAGACAGACAGGTAAAACTACTATTGCGCTTGATACTATCATTAACCAAAAAGGTAAAGATGTTATCTGTATCTATGTTGCTATTGGTCAAAAAGAATCAAAGATTGCGCAGATAGTTGAGAAATTGAAGGCGGCAGACGCATTGTCGTATACAGTGATAGTGCTTGCGGGGGCGTCTCACTCTGCAGCACTGTCATTTTTGGCACCGTATTCTGGTGTTGCTATTGCTGAATATTTTATGGATAAACAAAAAGATGTACTCATAGTGTACGATGATCTTTCAAAGCACGCTGTTGCATATCGTGAAATGTCGCTACTCTTGAAGCGTCCACCAGGACGTGAAGCATATCCAGGAGATGTTTTTTACTTACATTCAAGATTACTTGAACGAGCATGTCGTCGCAATGAAAAAGCAGGAGGAGGATCTATTACAGCTCTTCCTATTATCGAAACACAAGCAGGAGATGTCAGTGCGTATATTCCTACAAATGTTATTTCTATTACTGATGGGCAAATTTTCCTCGATGCTAATTTATTTTATAAAGGTATGCGCCCTGCTATCGACGTTGGTCTCTCTGTGTCGCGTGTTGGCTCTTCAGCACAAACAAAACCAATGAAGAAAAACGCTGGCAAAATGAAGCTTGCTATGGCGCAGTACAGAGAGCTTGAGAGTTTTGCGCAGTTTGATGGAGATCTTGATAATGATACTAAAAAAACCATAGAGAGAGGTAAGCGTACAGCTGAAATGCTTAAGCAAGTTAATGGTTCCCCGCTACGGGTGTCGCTACAGGTTGCTTCTATTTATAGTGTGAGCAATGGTTTCCTAGACTCTATTACTGTTGATGGTGTACATGACTGGGAAGAAGCGTTCCATACGTATCTCAATCGTAATGAAATAAAGTTACTCGAAGAACTCGACACAAAGTGGGATGATGAAAAGGAACGTGCATTGAAAGTGTCAATAGAAAAGTTTAGCAGTATTCATGCAAACAAAAGTAATTAAAGAAAAAATAAAAAGTGTTGGTAGTATTAAAAAAATAACCAAAACAATGGAGATGGTTTCTGCTGCAAAAATGAAGAAATCTATATATGAAGCTCATGCTATTAGACCTTTTCAAGTAGAAAGTAATATCATGCTTTCTGACATCGTTAGTAATAAACAAATTAAGCATCCATTACTTGAAAAAAATAATGGTGCGCGCGAGCTCTATATCGTCGTCTCATCTCACAAAGGACTTTGTGGAGGATATAACTCAAATATATATCGTAAACTAATGTTAGAAAAACATGGTAAGAATCCATCGGATATTGATATCGTTGCTATCGGTAAACATTCAGAAAAGATTGCTAAAAAAATAAAAAGTAAAGTAGTTATTTCCTTTCAGCATACACTTTTCAGTACCAAAGAAGCCAGAAGTTTAGCAAAATTTATTATCAGTGAATATAAAGAAGGGAACTATTCTCGTATTCTTATTTTGTACACTCATCTTGTGACTGCGTCTACTTTTACTCCAACTGTGTCAGAGTTACTTCCTTACACGGTAAAAGAAACTGTAGTGAGAAAAGATTCAATTTTTGAGTATGAACCCAGAGAAGAAGAAGTGCTCGGCGCAGTGATTCCAATGATGCTACAAAATAGCATCACAAGCGCGGTGCTTGAAAGTTATGCGTCAGAACACTCATCTCGTATGTTTGCAATGAAGAGTGCGACGGACAATGCAAGTGAACTACAAGATGAACTCAAGCTTTACTTTAACCGAGCAAGACAAGGATCGGTAACGCAAGAAATTGCAGAAATTACTTCGGGTGCGATGGCACTCGCATAATATGTATGAAAAATCCTATTGTTATACTCATCTTGCTGAAAAAAAGTACTCAAATGAGTATAAGCAACAATGAGAAAAAATATTTACCGTAAAGACAAACTAACTATACAAAATAAATTATAAACAAACATTTAATAAAACTACTATGAAAACAGGAACAATCACACAAATTATCGGACCAGTCGTCGATATCTCATTTGAAGGGGAGCTTCCTTCAATAAAGAATGCTCTTACTATTAAAAAAGAGGGTAGGGAAATTGTACTAGAGGTAGCGCAGCATCTTGGATTTGGTGAAGTACGAGCTGTCTCCATGTCTTCGACTGATGGACTCATGCGTGGTCTTGAAGTTTTTGATACCGGAGCTCCTATTTCTGTACCCGTTGGAAAAGAAGTGCTCGGCAGAATGTTTGATGTCGTAGGAAACCCTATCGATCAAAAACCGGCACCTATAACTGCCAAAAAGTATTCAATACATCGTGACGCCCCTCGCTTTGATGAGCAAAGCACTAAAGCAGAAGTTCTTGAGACGGGTATCAAGGTTATTGATCTCATCTGCCCGTTCCTTAAAGGTGGTAAAGTAGGACTTTTCGGTGGCGCAGGGGTTGGTAAAACTGTTGTGATACAAGAACTTATCAGAAATATTGCATCTGAACATGGTGGCTACTCAGTTTTTGCTGGAGTAGGAGAAAGGAGTCGTGAAGGTAATGATCTTTATCGCGAAATGGAAGAGTCAGGAGT
>JAYTSG010000007.1:0-8816 GCA_043745785.1 bacterium
TGTATCCTCTCTACTTTGAAAAAAGAATGTTTTTTAAAATTATCTAACTGAGAGTGTTAGGCCGTAGTAATTTTTTTGAAAGTACCATAAAAAATAGCACACTGTTAGTGTGGAATTTGTAAATGCTACAAGTAAACCCCATAAATAAATGGTAAAAAACATCACGCATGACACGTGATGTTTTTGGTTGAGGAACATAAATAACTTTCTGATTCAGATTCCTTTAATGGGTGAGTTACTGTGCCGGTTTCTTTGACTTTTTGTGAAGATACATGTTTGTATCAGCTTCATTTATTGCTTTTGTTATTAGATTCCAAAAAGCTGCTACTTGCTCTTCGCGGCTGGGATGCTGAGCTGAGCTATTTTGAAGCGCAAGCTCAGAAACGATCTTGTCATGAGTGATCATCGAAAAACCAGCAGAAGCAGTCACCCCTATACTCACAGGGGAGCCATCACTCTTTATGACTGTTACCTTGTTGGCAGAAATCGTTTCGAGTATCTGTTTAGTTAGTCTCATGACGCTGTTGGGAGTATCGACGCCCACGATAAACAAAAAGATTTCGTCTCCTCCTGGTCTACAGAGTATATCTGTGTGTGATCGGATGTTGCTCCTCACAGATTTGAATGCATTACTGATGATTGCATCACCAGCAAGATGACCAAAAGTGTCATTGATTACCTTGAAGTTATCAAGATCAAGCACAATGCAGGCAATTGAGGTTTTTGTACGAAATGCTCTCGCAAGTTCCGTTGTCATACGCTCATACATGGTAGGTCGGTGGTATGCTTGCGTCAATGCATCACATGTTTGCATTGCTATTATTTGGAACTTACCTCTTGCAAACCGTACTTGACGAAGGATCATTTCGCTTAAAATATCTTTCGAAACAAACCAATCCGCACCTACGTCTATGGAGGCAGCTCTAGCAGAAGGGCTGTTGTCCATTGAAATGACAATAACCAGTGGTGGAAAGCATGAATTGCGAATAAGTGTAGGGAGAAGGTCTTTTGAATGCACCGACTCGCCCTTGTTATTCTTGATCCACCAGTCAAGAATAACAATAACTGGTTCGCGAATATCTTCTATGGATGATAGAGCTTGCTCAGAAGTTGTCGCCGAAACAAATTTAAATTCTTGGTTGCCGAGAAGATCTATAAGCCCAGAAATCACTGCCTCATTGTCGTCAACCAGCAGTATTGTCTGACGAGCCACTGTTTCCGTCATGGTGTCTCTCCTAAGGGTGACTGCACATTTGCCTGCGGAATGCAGACATTTAAATAAGACTAACACGAATTGACTTGTTGTCAAAGTGACACTAAAGACGTAACCTAGTAGTCACTTTTTTAACAAGTTATGTAGTCTTATGGGAAGAAAAGGAAACTCCTCTTTCTGAAGGCTCCAGGTATCATCCTTAGCTACAAGATAGAATAGGTGTTACTACAAATATATACCTCTCACACTTAGGTCTGAAGACATGGAAGTTTTTTAGATTAAAAGAATACTATTGAGTAAACCATATCAAATAGTGTTCTAGATTTATTGTTTTCCAGCTCATTTTTTTGCATATTGCTATAAGGGCAGCTTTATCCTGATTTGATAGTGCAAACACAAGACTGTTATTATAGGGGTACATAATGGAAAGTTTACCGGCAACATGATCAAGTCCAATAGCATGACCAAGCTCATGAGCGAGTACTCTTTTTAATCCGAGGACTGAAGTATATTCGTAAATAGCTATAGTTTTTTTACTTGGCGAGTAAGTGCCTTCTTCAAACATTTTTCCACTTTGCTCATTGATTTTGTCTACTATTGTATTAGTGTCAGCTACAACACTGTTATGAGTCTTACTATAGTCTGCTATTTGAACAGCGAGATTATTTAAAGCGTCAATTTTTTCGTTAATATGAATATGATCTTCGTCGAGGTTTTGGCTTTCTGAGTTTAATTGTACCACCTCATCAGAGGTAGGCTGACTTCTCTGTTGATTGAAGAGTGACACCATTGCATTATAGGTATTTAGTCTTTTTGAGTAATCTCTTTGAAGAGAAGCCAGTATTTCTTTCTGGTCATTGTAAGCTGTTTGCAACTCAGTAATCGAATTTCTCATGGTAGTAAGTTTTTCTTTCTGCTCAGTTATTTCTCTATTAAGACGCTGATTTTTGATGGTGGTACGCTGACGTTCATCGTAGATAAATGAAATAGAAATATCTCCCCCACTCGGCACATGCTTAAGGAGTGTCGTTTCTGGATAAGCTTTATTCCATAATGCTGACGCTTGATTTAAATAGGTAATGACAGTACTTGTCCCTATACCAAACTGAGGGTCAATTCTTACTATGCTAAAAGTTTGTTTTTGTGAGCAGGGGTCTAGTAGTGATAATATAAGCTCTTTTGTTTTTGGAAAAGTAAAAAAGAGTGCAATGAAAAAAACTATGAGTAGTAGAGAGTTTTTTAGTATTCGAGGTGCAAACTTCATAGTATGAGTGTAATATTATTTTGATCTAAGTGCTAATTAGTGATGATGAAATTAAAAACTTTACTAGTTCAGAAATTATTACCATTCATAGAATATGAAGGAATAGAAGATGTAAAATATCAATAAACAAAACCTTAATTGCTTTTGTTCCTAGTTCTATAGAAGAAATGACTATCTTTTTTCTTTCGTATCTACAGCTAAAAATTGGTAGACTTATAAGGTTCATAGCAACTTCTTTTTTGCAAACACTACAGTATAGAAATTTTTAAAAGATACAGGTCAAACCCCATGTCATATGTTTATTTGCTTCAGATTTTTCAAGTATCAAGCAAAAAGAAGGAATATAACTAATTATCTTCATCAGCAAAAAGATGATATACCCTCATACTAAGAGTAAAGAAAAAAGAGAAATATATTCCTTGTATGAGAGAAGGTATGACAAAGTTCGGCAGTACTCGCGATACTAAATAAACAATAAAACCATTTAAGACAAATCCAAATAAACCGAAAGTAAGTATATGAAAAGGAATGGTGATGACTTTTAGTATTGGCTTTAAGGTTAGATTGAGTATTCCTAAAACAAAAGACACTTGGAAAGCAAGTAGAGCAGTCTCGTAGGTAAAATCTACAGGCACTCCAATACCTAATAGATAACTTGTGAATAATAACGCAATGCAACCAAAGAAAAATGTACCTATCATAGGGTAGTAATAAGAGAAAAAGCTTTACTGAGTTCTTCTTTAGTTGCAAGTTTTCCATTATCAAGATTCAAATCTTCTTCAGAGTTAGAAGGAATAAGATGTATGTGTACGTGAGGTATCATAAAGCCCGCAATGATGAGGCTCACTCTTTTGACTTTAAACTTTGTTTCAAGAGTTTTAGAAAGTGTTTGAGCTATAGTAAAAATATCCCGTATCTCTTTAGCTGAAAGATCTGTCCACTTATCTACTTCTCTTTTCGGTACAAGTAAGGTGTGACCTTCTGCAGATGGTTCGATAGTTAAGAAAGCAAAATGTTTTTCATCTTCATATACTTTAAAGCTTGGAATCTCACCTTGTATTATTTTAGTAAAGAGTGTACTCATATAGTAAGTATGAAGAAAAAAGGAAAGAAAATCAAGGTATTACTTTTCACTTTTAAAACTTCTCTTACACTTTTTCCTCTTTTTCTTCTTGAAAAGCCAAACAAACAGAATTCATGCAAAATCTTTCACCCGTTTCAGTTGGACCGTCTGGAAAAAGGTGTCCGAGATGTGCGTCACAGGTAGCGCAGGTTACCTCGGTTCTCGTCATTTCAAAAGTAGTATCCTCTGTAAACGAGACGGCACCTTCAATTGCTTTATCAAATGACGGCCAGCCAGAACCAGAATCAAATTTTGAATCGGATTCAAAAAGGAGTGTCCCGCAGACTTTACAACTAAATTTCCCTTCTCTCTTTTCGTTAAGGAGTGTCCCGCTAAAAGGCTTTTCGGTACCACCAAGTACAGCAACATTGTATTCTTTTTCTGTCAATTTTTTTTTGAGGTCTTCTTTATTCATGCATTAAGTATAGCAAATTTAAAAAAATTTATTCGTATTGAGTCCTCACAGCTCTACTGCGAAGACTACAGTGAGGAAGGGTTGGAAAACCTTTAGTTTCCCAGCACACTCTCTTGTGTGTAGCACCTAAGATACCCCTGTCAGGGTAAACATAGAACATGCGAGAGGACAGTTTTTGCTCGGGGAGGTTCATTTCAACTCTACCTCGGGCGTCAAGCTCGTAGGAACTTTATAGGATTATTGAAAACTTTGGTTTTTAATAATCCTTGTGGAGTAGTTCTTAGATACTCCGTAAGTAACAAACAAAGTGAGTGAGGGGGTAGCTCTACTAGGGGGTTCATTTTTGAATGTCATCCTCAAAAATGAAAGCTATATCTCTTTTAGATGATACAGGCTCTGCATTCAGAAAAATAAGTTCAATATAGGTGGTATTTCTGGTAAAGCTTTCAGTACAGGTTTTTTTGAGCATGACATAAAGTTTAGTATATAATACCAAGATTTTTTAAAACTACTCACTCCACTCAATCTTCTTCTCCTCGCGTATTTGGCAAGTTCGATTCACAAAGTCTTCACGACCACTTCCTTTACGGTAAAGAGAATAGTGAAAAGTGTTTTTCTCTGCATAGTTTTGATGATATTCTTCAGCTTTATAAAAGACAGTGCGTGGTAACAATTCTACCGCATGAGGCTTTGTATAGACATGCGCGTCGTCTAGTTCAGCGAGAACTTTTTCTGCTAGTACTTTTTCTATACTATCTGCATAAAAAATAGCCGTCTTGTAGCTTTCTCCTCTATCACCAAATTGTCCACCTGTATCTGTCGGATCTATGTTATCGATAAAGTGCTGTAATAGTTTTTTATAACTGATCAAGGTATCATCATAAGTAACTTCTACCACTTCTTTATGACCTGCATGATGTTCATAGCTTGGATCGGTATTTTCTCCTCCTGCGTAACCAGAAACGACATCAAGCACGCCTGTAGCATCTCTCATATCATGTTCGACACACCAGAAACATCCACCAGCAAGTACTAGTTTTTTAGTCATTATTTTCTTTTTTATGTAGCCCTTTTGCAGTAAGATACGTTAAGGTGAGCACGACAGCTAGTGCCGATCCGACTCCGAGCCATGGTAAGAGTGGGTATTTTTCTGTGATACGACTTTCAACTTTGTCACAAGCATCCCCAATGCCATCGTTATCACTATCTAACTGATCTTTATTAGGAATGTTGACACAATTATCAACATTATTAATAACGCCATCAAAATCGAAATCATCGCATTCATCACCTCTACCATCGCCATTAATATCAGATTGTGTTTTATTAGAAATGACTGGACAATTGTCTCTCACATTTGGTACCCCATCACCATCACTATCATATTCTTTAAAAGCATGGTTTTCTATATACGCTGGTATTGAAATCTTTTGTACATATTTCTGGTCAATAGTTGCGAGAGTAGAGTCTGTCTTTGATGATAATCGAGGATCATCTGTCACAATAAAGAGGCGGTACCGTGTGTTTGGTTGTGCGAGAAATAAAATACTTTCCTCGTATCTTGTTGTTGCGTTATTTATGGAAGTGGTACTAGAGAAAATAGTTGATCTTACTATATATCCAGAAAGAAGAGTGCCATCTTGTATTGACTGTATTGCAAACCCTTGATCAAAAGCATTGTCAATAGCCTGCACACTCAGAACTTTTGGTATTTTTGTATTTCCTGACTCTACTACTGTGTACTGTTTATAGGTAGTAAGAAGTGTTGTTGTGCTAACTGAATCAAAGCGCCGAACTTCTTTCAAAGGTGAAAGTGCAAAAGTAGTAATAGAAAGTGTAGAGAATGCAGAGATTAAGCAGAGTTGTATAAGTATTTTTTTCATTTCTTTTCAGTAAGCATATCATTTTTTTTAATAAATGCAGTTGCCATGAGTAAAGCTCCAACAACAGAGAAGGTGATAACTTTACCGATGAGAGTCATGGACCACACATCTACAAGTAAAAGCCTGAGTAATACGAATCCTACGAGGATACTTCCATAGAGTTTAGCTCCTTTGCTATTTCCTAGTGTCCCTTTTGTAAAAATGATAAGGCCAGAGATAGTAAAGATAATAAGAGTGATGATCGTTCCCGTAGCATCAGGGTACAGCGCATGGAAACTTCTCCAAACAACAATCCAAAAATATAGTGATCCAACACTTAAATACGTTGTAAACAATGTATAATTTTTCTTTTCATGAGATTCTTCTGACTTATATACAAAACCTGAAACAATAAGTAAAACAAAAGACAGAAGTAATAATGCTATAGTATTTTGATCCATGAAAATAGTGACTGGCGCTATTAGATAGGGAAGAGAAAGCGCAATGGGTATAAAGAAAATCGCCGACATAATCTTGGTTGCACGTTCACTTTGAGTTACAAATGAAGTGGCTAAGATGATAAGAAATGCTTCACATGAATACGCAATAACGAGCATTGACCCCGATAAATCAATCCAAGTCATGAGCGCTACCAGCAAGACACTCACCAGAGAATACAGGTTAAAAAGTAGAAACCCTCGCCCCTTTTTCTTTTCATCAAGGAAAAAGATACCAGCAAGTATCAAACACAGTGTCGCTACATAAAGAATTGCATTTGACCAAGCATCAAAGAGTGTGTGTTCCGCATAGCGACCAGTATCAATGGTTCTAAGTATGGCATACAATGGAACGCTATAGAAAAAAGACATCTTGGTAACTGAGACTTTTGTTCTGAGTTTAAAAGAAACAAGAATGAGGAGTGAGATAAAGGTACCTGTTGCCCATATAAAATAAGTTCCCTTTATCATTTCATTAAATATCATCAGTGTGACAATACTTCCCGCAATGCCATAAGTATCAAAGAACTCAAAATTTGTACTGACATTTTTCTTTTCTGCTACATAGAATATACCAGCAAGTAGAAACATACTGAAGAGTAAAAGGTAGGAAGAAAATGCCCAGGCACTGAAATAATCATTGTAATGATAACCACTAGTCACAACCATACTTACTGGCAAGATATAGGCGAAGGATAGAAATCTTGTCACTCTTGTATTTTTTAAGAGAGTGTATGATCCGAGTACAAGACAAAATACTTCAAGTGTATACGCAATGATCAAACTTTCCCCATGTAAAAGAAGTGATGTAGCTGTCCCCAGTAAAACAGTAGAGGCAAGTGAGTAAACATAAAAAGGATTTTTTTTCGCGGTATATTTGTAGACAAGAAATGCTCCAACACTAAAGACAATAGACCAAGCAAGGAGTATATAGGCTTTGATATCTGTCGAAGCGCAAGCCATAACCCAGAGTAAAAGATATAGTGCTGTTCCTCCTGCAGTGAGAGTGTCACTTAAGCTCGCATTACTATTTTCGTCTTCATCACTTCTGAGCATGCCGACAATAGAAGCAAGGAAAAAGATAGCCGTAAAAGCGTAAGCAAAGAGCAGTAGGATACCCTTGTCTACTCCTGGTAAACCATTTCCATTTATAAATGCCATGAGATATGGTGCACTATATAAAAATGTGATAATAAGTCCAGCTAAAATACTTTCTCTTTTACCTGTCATATGAACCACAATATGAGATCCCAGTATAACAACAAGGAGATAGGCAAAGAGCAGTATATAATCCGACATTGATGACTGAGTAAGTAAAGGCGCTACACTTGCCATAATGAGTCCAGCTATACCAAGATTTGGTAAAAAACGTATTCCTGAAAGCGACACAAACATACTCGTTATATACATAATAAGTAATGCTAGAGCAGGAACAAACATATCATATTCCAGTCTCGCTATGTAGGTAGTAAGTAGTATAATGGTTGCTCCAAGCACAAAGAAGACTGCTGCTTTGTGTACAAAATCAGGCTTATGCATTTTAATCCAGCCAAAAGTCATGATACTGATGCCGACTAAGTACGCTAGTGTTACCCTTCCTACTGGACCAATCCAATTTTGGAGAATTGCGTACGTAACAAACCAGCCAATACCAGCAAGGAGTAGTAGTGCTCCTGTTTTAAGCATCCAATCTTCTGCAAACCATTTAAAAAAGAGTGAGAGAGCATTTTTGCCTGGATAATTTACACCTTGTGGAAACTTTCTCTCGAGTACAATTTTTTGAGGAAGAGTTTGATCATATGTATTTGTAGATAGCGGAAAAGTAGTAAGGTCTACCGTTGTCTCTAAAATAGTCTTTTGATTATTCTGTGCACGTTGTTCCTCTAGTGTTTCCACAGGAGATTGCGTGACAGAATATTTTTTTTGGCTAGAAGTATTATTTTCTAATCGACTAATCCTTTCTTTTACTTTATTTAATTGACTAATAATGTAAAAAGCTAAACAAATAATGATAAATATTTCCATACTTAGGAGTATACTCTAAATAGAGATAGTATTTAAAATATTGTCCACTATTATTATTTTACTGAGCATAAAGACTTCAAGGGTATTCAAAATTGCAAAATTGTTTACACAGCATAGTAAATAAGAAAACTTTCTTCACTGTACACTTTTTTGTTAGAGAAGACTCTCAAATATACTATGCGTTATCTTGTAAAGAAGGCCTCTCTGTTTTTAAGAAAATAACTCAAAAAGAAATGTAAGCAAGTTGCATAAAAATTTTGAGGTAAAAGGTTTACAAAAGTTATTGTACTATACAGTGATAGTATCTTTAGTTTCTTAAATCTTTGTCCACAGTCAAAAAATTGTATTGTATACTAAGATCATGAAATTGCGCTACATTAGTATTTTTCTCCTTTGCCTCATACTCGGGGTACTTTT
>JAYTSG010000008.1:0-36661 GCA_043745785.1 bacterium
TTAGAGGGGGATAACGGGAGCGGTTCCGTAGGAACCGCTCCCGTTATCCCCAGAGAAAGCTTTTTTATATTTGACTTAAGTTTTTATATACTATAAAATTTCTTTAGTTTTAATATTAGTTTTAATATTAGTTTTAATAAAGGAGGTACACCGTGAAAATCATGAGAGATGTCATCGGCAAAGGTTTGCTGCTGGTGGTTGCAGTAGGAGTCTACGTAGCCTACCTATCCGCAATCTCGCAAGAGGTAGAAATTTTCATTGAAACACTTCTTCACTCCTTAAGGATCGTTTGAAGTGTGTAAGTTAATATCACCGAACTGGCCATCTTTAGATGGTCTTTTCTTATAGTATTTGGCACTAAAACTTTGTAAAAGAAATATTGGACTATACGTCCCACACTTCTTCTGTTCTGATTTGAGGTTTTCTTTATTCCAATACCTGATGTTGCACTAGTGTTTGATATTCTCTGCAAGAGACTAGTAGTTTGTCATGAGTTCCTTCACCGACAATTTTTCCTTTATCCATGACGATGATTTTGTCAGCATCTTTTATAGTCGAGAGGCGATGGGCGATGATGATGGTTGTCTTGCCTTTTGATACATCTTTGATAGCGTCCATCACATACTTTTCATTTTCCGTGTCGAGACTCGATGTCGCTTCGTCGAAGATAAGTATCTCAGGATTTTTGATGATAGCTCTTGCGATACCGACACGCTGACGCTCTCCGCCAGAGAGTTTGATGCCACGCTCACCGACAACAGTGTCGAATTTCTTTTCTCCAAGACGATGATAGAACTGGTCGATACGCGCTAGTTTTGCAATCCCCTCGAGTCTCTCTTTTGCTTCTTTTTTATCCTTTTCTTTTACACCAAGTAAAATGTTTTCTTCGAGGGTGTCATCAAAAAGATCTACATGTTGTTCTACATACCCAGTACATTCTCGTAGATATCTGCCGTCGATGTCACGCAGTTCAGTGTGTCCAATTTTTATTGAACCGTCTTTGTAGTCATACATGCGAAGGAGAAGTTTTACAATTGTTGATTTGCCAGAACCAGACGCTCCAACAAAAGCAGTTACTTTTTTCTCGGGGATGACAAAAGAAATTTTTTCAAAGACTGAAATAAGTCCTTGAGGGTAGGTGAAAGAAAGATTCTGTATATGTATATCCGCAGCAAGAGGAATATTCTTTTTTCCTGATTCGTCAAAAAGTGCAGGAAGATCAATGATTTCAAGATACTTTTCTAGTTCAATGAAACGAAGTGGAAGCTGTCTGATATTTTGCACAAGAGACTGTACGGTATTGTAGGCGTCGTTCAGCCAACTCCAAATAGCATAGACAGCTCCAACAGTGATGAGGCTTTTTATGGCGAGAGAAAAGATGATAATTGTACTGATGATTCTACTTGTTATCATCGCGAGTCCCCTTCTGTAACCATGCTTAATGTTCATATCCCAGGTAAATATAGAGTAGCTAAGTAATGAGAGTCTGTTGCCTAAATATTTTTTGAGGTAATGTGTTTCAGCTGCAATTACTTTGATGAGGGTAAGGTGCTGGAATGCTTCTGATCGAATTTTCTTTTGTGAGTCCCAGTTCTCAATATTTTTCTTTACAAATGGCCTATGAAATATAGCAAAATGATTGCTCCAAAAAATAATAACGAGCAAGGTAAAGAGGGACCAAAGAGCAAGTGTCTTCGAATAAAAAGCGATAGCGATAATTGAGAAGATGATTTGAGAAGCCGCAGGAAGTATCGTCAGTATGAGATTTGAAATAATAGCCTCAATTGCTGTTTCTCCTCTGTTGATAACCTGTAACTTTATCGCAGAATGTCCTTCCACGTATTGAGAAGCATTCAGCTTAAAGATATTTCTGAAAGAGTACTCTTCAAGAAATTGCTGTATTGCGTTATCTATTTTTTTGAGAGACTCGACATCTGCGTAATAGCCAATTCTATTTCTTACAACGTTTGCAAAGAAGTAAAGCCCAATAAACCACGGTATGAAGTGGGTATTTTTTGTTACGAGAGCATCGAGCATTTTAGCTGCTGTGAAGGTTGCTCCAATACCGATAAGTTGCTGAACAACGGTCGAAGCGAGCTGGAGATAAAAATCCTTATGAAAGTCACGGAGTAATTTCCAGAGACGAAGGGTGATAGAGAAATATTTTTGCATAGAGATTATAGCATATCACCATTGACGAAAAAAGAAAAGAGTTGTCTCATTTTTAAGATCATGATATACTAGATACAGAAAAGAGCAAAACCATGCTCAAAATGATCATCTGGATTCTCGTCTCTCTGTTTATGTTCTTAGCTTACCTCGGCGGAGCTTTTCACCAAAAAGTCGAAGTGGCAACGGTGATTACGCAAATCTGTCACGGCTTCAAAAAGCCAGAGCTCACACCGAATGAGAACAATGGATTCTCTGTACATCTCAAATGCACAGAGTCAGCAAAGTGGAGGAGGAGTGTGTACTTAGCACATTCCAACTTCGTCTCTGTCGACAAGCTAGACAAGCACTGCCGAGGGAAGAGTGAAGTTATGACATACGTGGGCGACAAGCTTACGTGTCAGCAGGGTTCATTTTCTTCAGGGAGGTGGTTCTTCGGGTGAACACCTCTAACAAAAGGTGAGTTTAAGAGGCGGCGCCACGGCGCTGCTTTTTGTTTCCTCACTTTTTATGCTCTCAAATGTAAATAAATGTCTTCAAGCGCGCGGACAGCGTCTCCAGCAGCAATGTTATTTTGATGATAGAGAACATCAGTACAATCTCCAGCAGCCCAGATACCTTTAGTAGACGTTTCTTGTGTGCGAGGATTGATGATGATATTTCCAATTGGGTTCATGTCGACTACTTCTTTTACAAATGAAGTAGCGGGGAGTTGCCCAATTTCTACGAAGACTCCAGCGACAGCAAGTTTTATTTCTTCATCACTTCCATCTTTTTTATAAGAGAGTGACTCCACGAAAAGACCACCTTCAACTTTGGTCGGGAGCACATTCTCAATGAGGGTGAAGTGCGTGTTTTGTTTTATTTTTGCTATAGTTATCGCATCGGCCCTTGCTGTACTACGAGAGAGAAGTGTCACACTTTTGCAGTAGGCAAGGAGCTGTGCAGCAGACTCAAAGCCGGCATTGCCACCACCAACGACCACGACATCCATACCACCAAAGAGTGGCCCATCACAGCTTGCACAGTAGGTCACTCCTTTATGTTCGAGGGTATCTGCTCCTGGGACGTCTAGCTTTCTCCTTGCTGAGCCGGTAGATATGAGTATTGTTTTACTTTTTCGCTCTTCGCTTCCTTCGAGTGTCACCGTAAAGTCGCCATCGGTACCAACAATCTTTTCTACAAATTTCCCCTCAGCAATTTCTAAAATGCCTCCTTTATATTCCATGACATGAGCTTTGAGAGACTTAGCAAGCTCTGCGCCTCTAATGTGCGGAGTGCCAATCCAGTTTTGTAT
The DNA here is from genome assembly GCA_043745785.1 of bacterium. Lineage (GTDB taxonomy): Bacteria > Patescibacteriota > Minisyncoccia > Phycocordibacterales > UBA5272 > UBA11704. The sequence goes on from JAYTSG010000008.1 coordinate 3,467, forward strand.
ATCTTCAGACACGATAGATTGCCCGCCCCACTCTTTGACAATGAGAAGAGTCTTTAGTTGTTTGCGTGCTGCGTAGACTGCTGCTGATGTGCCAGCTGGTCCTCCTCCGATGATGATAAGGTCGTACATGGTGTTAAATAGTTATTGGTTATTTGTTCTAGGTTATTAGTTGAGACACTGATTGGAAGTCGATTGAAAAAGTATACCATAAGAAAGATAGAGATTGCCTTCAAAATAATTTGACAGAATTTATATTTTGTTTTAGTATAACAAAAGGTGATTTTGCCGTTGAAAGGATAAACATGAGTGATTATGTGACATTTGGTGAGTTATTCGACGCTATGCGGGTAGTGAGATCTAAACAATCTCCTACTACAGTACAAAAGCCGCCAGCACAGAGACCTTGTTTGCGCATTTACATGGAAAAGGATGCTCGTTATGTTGTTTCAAGGAGAGGGCAAATCTATCGTCTAAAGCAAAGACATCAGACTTTGCCGATTGGAAAACTGATCTGTTCGCTGTTTCCTCAAGATTTACAGGTTTGTTTTTCTCACTTTTTTGATAGGGTCAGTCTCCTTCATGGAGTCGGCCGTTGTCAAAAGCAACAAGACATCTTTTTGAACGAAGGGGGTGTCGTGAGCGTATACAGTGATTTTTCTATATGTGTACATCGGGCTCGTAGAACCAATGAAAGAATCAAGATTTACTAAAATCAAGAGATGTGAATAGCATCCAAAGAAGACACCGAACTCTTAGATATTGTGATAGATTACTTATAGTAAGTAATTATTTTTGGATAAAAATTATTCAAGCAATATCAGATAAGAGGAAGGTGTTTTTTGTTTTTTGAATATTGGGTTTCTGTGTTTGACTAATTACGAATAACTAACCATTCCTTCGCCGAAAGAAATAATTAAAAAGCCTGTCGTACGACAGGCTTTTTAATTATTTCTTTCGGCGAAGGAATGGAGGGAGCGCATTCCAGTCATCGTTATCATCTTCCTCTTCAAATTTAAACGGTGACTTTTTACTATTATCTTCTTTTTTCTCTTCCTTTTTTTCAATTTCTTTACCAGCAATAAAAGAATTGTCTATACGATTATCTTCTTCTTTTACCGCTTCACGAACAGGTTGGGTTTCTTCTTTTTTTGGTTCTGCTAAAGTTCGGGGGCGAGACTCTTCGTAAATAGATTGTGAGGGCTCATTTTTGAATACTTCACGAGCTGCTTCTTGGTTACGAAGTGCAAATCCGCTTGGAAAGCCAGTAGCAATAACAGTGACTTTGACTTCATCTTTTTTAAGTGTTGGGTCGGTAGCGATACCAAAAATAATTTTTGCATCTTTATCGACAGACTCGGTAATGATTTTCGCAGCTTCTTGCACTTCAAGCATGCCAAGGTCTTCTGATCCGTAGATGGCAAAGAGGACACCTTTTGCTCCATGAATAGACACATCGAGTAGTGGTGAGTTGATAGCGGCAGAAGCAGCTTCTCTAGCGCGATTCTCTCCAGCTCCTTTACCAACACCCATGAGTGCTGTGCCAGAATCTTTGAGGATACGTTTGATATCAGCAAAGTCGAGATTAATAGTTCCCGTTGTGCGAATAATATCTGCAATACCTTCGACAGCAGACTTGAGTACCTCGTCTGAAATAGCAAAAGCTTGCTTGACACTCGTGTTTTTATCAACAACTGAGAGTAGTCTGTCATTAGGAATAATGATGAGTGCATCGACTTCTTTTTCAAGTTCTTCGAGTCCTTTCTCGGCAAGTTTCATGCGTGAAGCTCCTTCAAAAAAGAAAGGTTTTGTCATAACGGCGACAGTCAATATTCCTTCATTTTTTGCAATAGAAGCAACTACTGGCGCAGCTCCTGTACAAGTCCCACCCCCCATACCGCCAGCAATAAAGACCATATCAGCACCTTTTATAACATCCTGTATTTCTTCACGGGTTTCTTCAGCCGAACGTTTACCTACCTCTGGATCCATTCCTGAACCAAGTCCTTTGGTCAAATTTTTACCAATATGAATTTTCTTCTCTGCAAGAGAATGATGAAGATCTTGAGTGTCAGTATTCATAGCAATAAACTCAACACCAAGTAGTTTTGAGTTAATCATATGGTTGAGCGCACCTTTTCCAGACCCTCCAATACCAATAACTTTAATACGAGCGAAACTTTCAATTTCTGGGTTAACTTTTGCCATGATTTTTATATACTCCTTTACTATACCAAACCATAATCATTTGTGCAAAGTGATTTTGTGTGTTTTTCTATGGAAGAAAACGGGAAAGATATCTCTTTGCTTTTGCAAAAAGAGAGTTTAAAGCTTGAAAGAATACTTCGCTTTCCGAACTATCTTTGATAAAAAAGAGCGCACCAAAGCATCTTGCGTAACTCTCGTCAGAAATATTACCATGAGTGAATTCGACGATGGTATTTGATCCAGTTTTAATAGGAAGCTTGAGCTCATTTCTCATGATGTATTCTATTTTAGGAATGAGTGCGCCTTTACCAGTCACTACGACACCAGAAGGAAGTAGTTCTCGGCGATGGACAGTTTCAAGTTCTTTATTTATTTTTTCACAGATGTCTGCAATGCGAGCCTCAATGATTTCCTCGACACGACGCTTGGAATGAGGGATGGTACTAGTTCCACATTTTATTTCTTCAGCGTCTTCAATGGGGAGTTTAAGTCCAATGGCAATGTCTTTGGTAATATCATTCCCACCGAGAGCTATAGAAGAAACGAGTTGAGGTATATTGTTTTCATAAACAACAAGAGAAGTTGCTCCCGCACCTATATTTGCGAGGAGAACTCCAGCCTTCCTTTCTTTTTTAGTAAGGAGAGGGACACTTTCTGCAAGTGGTCCTGCAACAATATCATCGACTTTTATTCCTGCTTCAGCAAGAGTTGCTTTGACAGTATCTAGGAGTTGTCTCTGTGCACTGATATAAAGTGTGCGTATTTCTATTTTATTAGCACGTAGTCCAAGTACGGGGAGAGAAGCTTCTGCTCCATCTAATTTATATTTCAAAGGTATTTCATGAAGGACGGCTCTATTTTTTTGATCAGGCAAATGAGTTGAACCATCTTTGATTGCTTGTTCTATGTCGATAGAGGTAACGACAGCGTCTCCACGAGTAGTTCTTGTAAATCCAGAAAGTTGCATTGACTGTAGCCCGGCTGGTGCGATAGTCACGACGATATGTTTTGCTTTTTCATCGAGCTCTTCTTCTATGGACTGTACGAGTTTGGAGATGACACCTGCAACCTCAGTCGTATCGATGATACGACCTTTGTCGACTCCTTCGGTTGGTAGTTCGAGACTCATTTGAGGGACAGGAAGAGAATAGTCTCCAGCACTAAAAGCCGCGAGTGCGCGTATGGTGCTCGATCCGATGTCGATGCCGATAAGTAGTTTTGTCTTAGTCTTGGCCACGGTAAAATTGATGTAAATATGTATACTCTAACTCTTCCATTGTACTACTGTGGTCGTGTCCTTTCAAATGTAAACAACCGTGTATAAAAATAAGATGCAAAAACCCTGAGTAAGTAAGGCTAAATTCCTTCGCACCATTTCTGACTATAGAGAGACAGATGTAGATTTCGCCTTCATTTTCTGAAAGTGGAAAGGATAGAATGTTAGGAATATAGTCTTTTTTACGATACGAAATGTTGAGTTTTTGAGCTTCTTTGGGGGGAATGAAATTAACGGAGAGTTCATATTTTTTACCTAAAAGAGTATTCTTTATCTCAGAAAATGGTATGCGTGGGAGCATACCATTTTTTCGTATCAGCGTGAGATTACCTTCTTCACGATACTCCATACTTTTTAGCGTCTTTTCTTTCTTTCAATTATCTTACCCATTCTCTTTGCGTCATCGTACTTTGCAATATTTGAAAGTTTTCTGAGTTTTGCACGCTTGGTCTTGAGTTTTGAGAGGTCTCGGTCATTATAACGAATAGAGCGGACACGAGAAAGAACGCCAGATTCCTGCACTTTCTTCTGAAAGCGACGAATGAGGTTTGGCATTGCTTCATTAGTATTTTTGATTATTTGGACGTTGACGTTTGACATATGTAAAAGGATTATATCACAAGACTTATTTTGTTTCAAGGGTAAGTTCCTGTTTTGTCTGGTTATTTTTCTGCATTGTGCTTAGTTGTTTGTATTGTCATCCTGGGGCGAACCTGTGCTCAGGTGAGAGCCCGGGATCCAGTACCCATCATTCAAATCTTTTTCTTTTTACTCAACCCTTTCAGAAAACACGATATTTTTCAGCAGAAAAATATCGTGTTTTCTGAAAACGAACTTTTAAAAAGAAGAAATTTAAATAAACACTGGATCCTAGAGAAGCTGTAAGACACAAGCAACAAGAATAAACACAAACCTGGATCTCGGATATTTTTGATTGCAAAAATTCTAGGATGACATACAAAAACAGAATACTTAAAAAGTATATTCTAAATACTAGACCTGGATCCCATAATTTTGAGTACAAAATTCTGGGATGACACAAGAAAGAAATTGAGGGCATAGACACAAAGAATTGAATCTAAATTGTGCTTTGAACGGAGTCTATGAGAGAAGTAGAGTTTTTACTTTACTTGCTTTAAATAATCAGAAAGCGCATCTATCTTTACGGTATCTTGTGAATGAGTCTTCATATTTCTCACAATAACAGAGTTCTCCATTGCTTCTTTTTGGCCAAAGATAAGACAGTAAGGAACTTCCATTTTTTCTGCCATGGAAAGCTGTGCACCGAGCGAATCTTTTGAAATAGATTGGTGTACAGGTATTTTTGCTTTGCGAAGTATTTCCATGACACAGAGACTCTTGAGCTTTGCTTCAAAACCAAGCTGTATAAAATAAATCTTGGGAGCTTTCATGATGCGTGGTGCGAGGCGTTTACATTCAGGGAACATCAGTATTCTATCGATACCAAGCGCAGTTCCTACTGCAGGAATATCTTTTTTGCTTCCCATTTCTTTGGCAAGATAATTGTATCTGCCACCACCAGTGATGGTAATCTCTTTTTCTTTACCATTTTCATCTTTGTCTATTTTAATAACTTCAAAGACTGTGCGTGAATAGTACGAAAGCCCGCGGACGAGTGAATTGTTGATACGATAGGTGATACCCATTTCTTCGAGATACTGCAAAACTTCTTTAAAATGTTTGCGCGCGTCTGGTGAAAGAAAAGCAAGTGATGCGGGAGCATTTTCTTTAAAGGGTTGGCAAGAAGCTTGTTTACAGTCAAGGAGACGTAGAGGATTGGTCTTGAGTCTTTCATGACAGTCTTTACACAAGAACTCAAGATGTTTCTTGTAGTAAGCAGAGAGCTCTTTCATGTAGGCAGGACGAGTCTCTTTGTCTCCCATGGTATTGATGTCGATGATGAGATCGGTAAAGCCAAATTCTTCAAGTATGGTAAAGAGAGTACGAATAATCAGTGCGTCGCAAATACTTTTATCGCTCCCTAGTATTTCAATATTAAATTGTCTCAGCTGGCGAAGTCGTCCTCGTTGCGGATTTTCATGACGGAAAAGTTGCCCGTAGGAATAGAGCATAACTGGCTGAGGGAGAGACTGCATACCGTGCTGCAGATAGGCGCGCATGACGCTCGCTGTGTATTCAGGGCGCATGGAGAGCTTTTCTCCTCCTTTTGAACGGAAGGTGTACATTTCCTTATCAACGACGTCGGTACCTTCTCCTATAGCAGAAATGAAAACGTCTTCTTTTTCAAGTATGGGGGTCTCTATTGGTGTAAAACCATAGTAAACAGCTACTTCTTGAGCTTTTTCAAAGAGTCCTTGATACGAATAATATTCGTCACCCATTAAATCAAACATACCTTTTAGTGATGTTGGAGCATCTTTTTTTTCTGTCTTCTCTCCTTTCTTCTCTTCTTCGTTATCTGCTGTTTCCATAAATTAGTTAGTTTGATCACCAGGAAGTAGTCCTGGTAGTGGCATTATTCGTAAAAATGCACGTCCTCTCATGTCTCCACCTTTCAGTGGTCCCCAGGACCTACTATCATAACTACCGTCACGATTGTCTCCCATAACAAAGAATTCGTCAGAACCGAGAATCATATCTGCTCCGCGAGGAGAATTGTTGCTAGTATAAAGTGGATCGAGGAATGATTCATCATACACGAAACCATTTGGATTTTCTTTATTGTATATAGTGGTCTTTCTGCCTGAGACGATGATATGTTCACCAGGAAGGCCTATAACTCGCTTAATGAGGTAGCGTCCTTGAAATTTATCTTCGCCAGCAAATAGCTTAAAAATGACTACTTCACCACGTTTTGGTTCAGTAAAAAGAAAACTCATCTTGTCGACAAGAAGAAAATCGCTAGAGTGAAAAGTAGGTAGCATTGAGCCTCCGTCTACTACAAATGGTTGCAAAATAATAGCTTGAAAAGTTTTAACAGCAATAACAATACTAATGACCCAAATGAGAAGTGTTTTTGGCTTTTCTTTTTCTTCAAGTATTTTTATTTTTCGTAAAAACTTTTCTACTTTTTTTGAAAAGAGTGCAACACAAAGAAGTAAGGTAACTGTGAGTATGATGAGTAAGATCATGAGACTGACACTGTTGTATGCTACATCGACGAAACTTTCTTTCAGTAGTGTGTAGAATAATTCCATAACTTTTCATCAGTATACAAGTGTACAGAAAGTATCGCAACTTTTGTGATAAAATGAGACACATGAGATTCGTTATAGTGTTACTCGGCAACAAAGGTGATGTCTATAAAGATACTCGTCACAATGCTGCTCGCATACTGTTTGAAACAGTGAAAGAATTGCCGGCAGGTTTTGATAAACTTGTACCGACTGGCTTTATGAATGAGAGCGGACTTGATGTGGCAAAATATGTACGCTATCACGACGAGGTGATGCCGATCATTGTCTATGATGATAAAGACGTAGAAATGGGAAGGATTATGCTCGCGTATGATAGAGGAGACGGAGGACATAATGGATTAAAATCAGTCATACAATGCTTGGGGCGTAGTGATTTCCTAAGACTGCGTGTTGGTATTGCAAAGGAAGGGACAGACGGTCAGACACTCATACCCCTTCACGGGGAAGCTGTGCAGAAATTTGTCATGGGAAAAATGACCGAAAAAGAGAAAGAAAAACTCAAAGAAAAAAGTCAGAGTATTGCACCTTTATTGTTGACTATTCGTGACCATGGTTATCAAAAAGCTATGGAAGTGTATAATAAGAAAATATAAAGTAACATAATCAGTATGATGGAAGAAAGAAATAAAGAGATAGAACAAAAAAGATCAATAGAAAACTATCAAGAAAGAAATAAGGAGAATTTAGTCTATAGAGATATGTTAATAAAAGAAGGTATCCTAGGAGAAAAAGAGTATATGGGAAAGTCTGATTTTAACAGAGTGAGAGAAATTGCTTACAATCAGAGAGTAAAGTCAGAAGAAGATGCTCGAAATTTAGCGATGCTTGAGTTTTCACTCAATAAGAAAGTAGTCGAAGGTGAAAAGGCTATGGGTATTTATAAGGAGATAGGTGAAGAATTTTCTGAGCTTGTTTCTAAATTATTTACGGATAAGACTCAAAAAGGGAATAAGGAAGTTTGCTCTATGATAGCACGTTCAACACTTGAACAATTTGTGAGGTCTTTTCTTGATGGCGTACCTGAGTTATTTATTGATATATTACTCAAAAATATTGAAGAACGTGAACGTGTCGCAGCAACTTTACCAAAAGCTGTTTCCCTGGATCACGATACAAGAACAGCGACAGTTAATGTAGTTGTCAAATCGACAAAGTAAATAATTTGTAAAGTACAACTATTTATTCCGTAAAAATACTCCGTGGCATAAGCCAGAGAGATGTAGCAAGTTGCTGTGTCGTACTCCACACACGACAAACATCGAAGATGTTTGTACGATACAACGCGATCTTTGTATCGAGTGCCCTATGGCGGTAAGCCCAGGTAGATTCATTTGACAATAAGAAGGGGGCGCTATGTAAGCAGGCCCCCCAAGTTAGAGTCTCATTATTTTCTCCCTTTTTTTTGCCGATCCTTCGGCTTCTTTTTTAGTTTTCTAACCATCTTTAGACAGAGTTCAGGTATTGTCTGTCTTTCTCTGGAAGGTTTTTCTTCTTTCTTTATCATCTTACTCTCCTTGAGTATTAAAGGATTTATATCATACAACTTTTATAATATAAAGTCAAATTTGACGTTTATTATGTCAAGAGTATGAGCAGACGTTAAAAAGCCGCCTTATGGGCGGCTGTTGCTTCTTGTTAAGCTTCCATCTCACAGATACTTACGACAACTTCGATGGAAAAACTGAAAAGGTATTTAAGCTTTGGGTATTTAGAGAGGAAATGAGTTCTTCCTTTTGAGATGAGTACCTCGATAATTTCTCCAGATCCTGTGAGTGATAACACTCGGATTTGGGTTGCATATTTTTGTCGCCTCTCCGCGTGCTTCCAAATGCGGTTTGTGGGTAGCAAGGTATATCTCCTTTATCGTTTGATGTAGCATGTGGTGCTACAAAAATAAATCTCTCAAGCAGAGTGCTTTGAAGAGAGGAATGTATATATTCTAGCATGAATAAATCAAGTTGTCTATAGATTGATTTATTAGATGAAGAGGGAGGGAAAAAGTTAGAGCACGGCACCGAAGGTGCCGTGCTCTAACTTTTTCTAGAAAGATTTCGTAGTAATTACTAGGAGTTATCTCTCGTTGCAACAAACTATTTCTTTCCTTCTGTTTTTTCTCCGAAAGAGAGCGTCATGCGTTCTTCTTTTGGATCAAAGAGAGTGATAGTAAATTTGTAGCTCTTTCCAAGAGATAGAGCTTCTTTAATTTTTTCTTCTGAACCAAATTCAGAAACATGGACGAGTCCCGCTACCCCTTCTTCTACAGAGACGAGCGCACCGTGTTTGTTGAACTTGATGACAACGCCAGAGACAGTTTCACCTTTCTTGTATTTCTTTTCAGCTTCTTTCCAAGGATTACTCTTGAGAGCTTTCATAGAGAGAGATATCTTACCATCTTTTACTTCGATAACTTTCGCTTTTACGGTGTCACTTACCTTTGCATGGTTGCGAGTATCTTCCACAAGCCCCCAGTCTATTTCACTTTTATGTACGAGTCCTTCGATACCGTCAGCAAGTTTGACGAAGATACCAAATTCTACGACACCAGTGACTATTCCTTCGACATCATCTCCAACAGCGAGTCCTCCAGTAGAAGCAATGTCATCTTTCGACTTCTCACTGCCTTCATTCTTCTCAGTAAAAATAAGTTTACCTTCTTTTGGAAGTGCACTGATGATCATGACAGAAATACGCTTACCAATAAGTTTCTTGAGCTCACGGAGAATTTTTTCTTTATCTCCGTCTTCAACGCGAGGATAATGCTCATCTTTTAATTGTGAAGCAGGAAGGAATCCCTGTATACCTTGCCACTCGATGATGAGTCCTCCTTTGTTTGCGTCTTTGATAACGAGATCCATAATACGCTTTTCACGGATAGCTGCTTCTGCATCACTCCAGATCAGTGCTTGACGAGCCTCCTTGAGCGATAGTTCTATATAGCCATTCTTGTTTTCACGAAGTATAACTTTTGCAGAAATGGTGTCACCCATATTGATACGCTTAATAACATCACGAGCATTCATGAACTCGATACCATAAATGATACCGGTTCCTGCCATGCCAAGGTCGACATAGAGTCCTGATTTTTGTATTGCTACTACGGTTCCCTCTACAATATCTTCTTCTTTGATGATAGTAGTTGTATTTTCGATAATTTCGTCGATGGTCATAAAAATGAATGTGGGTCTTGCCACACCGGCTTGGTTTTCTTTGCTAGATATTTTTTTAAAAGTATCTATTGCAGAAGAGGTTATTCCAAACAAACGGTTTTCTTATTAAAGAATGGTTGTAATACTACTGTAAAAGAAGCGAAAAGGCAAGTGGAAAAACTTTCATCTTTAGTGTTTCGTATTGTCATCCCGCAGTACTCATGCGGGATCCAGGCCTGCATTCGATATCTTCTACTTTCTTCGCACTACTCTTTCCTTAAGACTTTTGTCAGTAAAAGTCTGTGCGATCAATTGTCGTGGGTCCCGCAAGTGATTTAGCCATAAAAGGCATAGTTTTTTGCTAAAAAATTGCCTCACGACACCTCCCGACGTGCTTGACAACCTAGCAAGGTTGTCCTAGAGGGTTTCGTCCAAGAGTTGCTCCGAGTTTTCTACGAGGTTATTTAATATAGAAAACCCTATTTGTAGTAAAATAAGAGCCTCTAAGCCATTGAAATAACTTACTTATATAATGCATTAAAAATGCTAGCGTTTGAGGAGAGTGTTATCTTTCAATAACACTTGACAGTCTTATATAAAAACGATATAATATGTTTTCCCTGGGGCTCAGTGAGGAGACTATAATCTCCCTTGAGTATTGTTCATTTACTAAAAAAGGATCTGAACATGGCTTTACAGCCTGTTACACTCCGGACGTATTACAGATGTGATCCGTCGACACCTCTCCTAACTCTGATGCTGGATTGTCTCAGAGCTGGAGCAATGCAAGGCAGAGGTGACTCTTGCCTATGTTTTTACATCGTTAACGGTGTAAAATACCAAAGACCTGCTGTGGATCTATCCAGACTTAATCGTTTCTACAGTAGCATTTTGGAACTTCACCATCGTGAAGCAATAAGGTCGTGAGCTTGAGGATAAAACACAACCTCGCGCAAGCGAGCAAGAGGCGACCCTAATCATGGGTCGTTTTTTCATTTTTCATACTAATCACTTTATGCTACTATTTACTTATGGAATTTACTGAAAAAGATTTAGACAATCTCTCTGCCTTGTCGCGCATCACACTCACGGAAGCTGAAAAGCCAAAAATGCTTCATGATATACAGGCGATACTCGGCCTTGTCGGAGAAATTAATAGCATTGCGCTTCCCGAAGACGATACCAAGCCTGATGTTTTTAATATTGTCCGTGAAGATGTTGTCACTCGTAAAGAAGGGGAAATGACCTCCGCTCTTCTTGAAAATGCTCCAGAAACAGAAAGAAATTATGTGAAAGTAATAGTCGTACTCAAATAATAGTATGAAAAAAAATATAGAACAGTTGCATAATGATTTGCTCAGTGGAGTGCTTTCGGTTCGTAGTCTTACTCTCGAATGTCTCGCTACCATTAAAGAAAAAGATGAAGAAATAGGAGCGTTCCTCGGTGTGTATGATGAAATTTTTTTAGATGAACAAATAGCCATAGCTGAAGCTATGTTTGCTAGCGGTACCTCGACATTTCTTACTGGTATTCCTTTTGCTATCAAAGATAATATACTCGTTAGAGGGCAAATAGCGAGCGGTGCTTCAAAAATACTCGAACATTATAAATCGGTGTATGATGCAGATGTGATAGAGGCTTTGAAAGAAGCTGGAGCAATACTGATTGGACGCACGAACATGGATGAATTTGCGATGGGAGGTTCTACAGAAAACTCTGCGTACAAGGTAACTAAAAATCCTTACGACACGAGCAAGGTTGCAGGAGGTTCATCAGGTGGGTCTGCTGCGGCTGTAGCAGGGGGGATGGTTCCAGTAGCTCTCGGGTCGGATACTGGAGGATCCATCAGACAGCCCGCTTCATTTTGTGGTGTGGTGGGGCTCAAGACTACCTACGGATCGACCAGCCGCTACGGTGCCATCGCTATGGGAAGTTCACTGGATCAGATTGGGCCTTTTGGAAATAGCGTGCGTGATGTAGAAATTATTTACAATACTATTTCTCGTTTTGATAAGCGAGATAGTACATCTCTCTCAAAAGAAGCGAGAGTCTTTACCAAAAAAATAACAAAGACCATCGGTGTTCCGTGGAGTTTCGTGCGTCGCGACGGAATAGATAAAGAAGTACTTGCTAACTTTGAAGAGTCACTCAAAAATCTAGAAAAAAGTGGCTACACTATTAAAGATATTTCTATCAATCATCTCGATAAAATACTTTCAGTCTATTACATCATTATGTTTGCAGAAGTTTCTTCGAATCTTGCACGCTATGATGGTATTCGCTATGGTCTTTCTGAGAAAGGAACGACGAGTATCGAAGGATATTTTAAATCTCGTACCAAAGGTTTTGGCGATGAAGTGAGAAGAAGAATCTTGCTCGGTACCTATGTGCTCTCTGCAGGCTACTACGATGCGTACTATACTAAGGCGACAGCCCTTCGCAACTATCTCCGAAAAGAGTTTGCAAAAGTTTTTGAAGAAGTTGATGTGATTGCGACACCAACATCTCCTGTGCCAGCGTTCACGGTCGGTGAGCGTCACGGGGACCCGCTTTCTATGTATCTTGCGGATATTTTTACGGTACCAGTGAACGTCGTCGGTGTACCCGCTATCTCTATTCCGTCAGGTAAAACAGCAAGAGGACTTCCTCTTGGTTTTCAGCTTATCGCGCCACATGCAGGTGAAGAATTTCTATTCACTACAGGAAAGGATTTTGAAAAATGTTAAACTAAATCCTATGAAAAAAATACATTTCTTTTGCTCTTCATAGTTCTACTTCTCGTCATAATTGGATTCCTTTCCTTTAGGCTTACAGTTCTTTATTTCGAAAATCATAGACTTAGGTTTAGTCTCAAAGTAGGGGAAAATCTCCCTAGTATAAATTTGACAGCTAAAAACAGTAGAGAGTTCACCCAGTCCAAGTTTGAGGGTGATGGAAAAATAGGTGGTGAGGGAGGCATCTATACTTTTGTTGGTAGTAAAAACATGGATCTATTTTACAAACATGACCCAAAAAAGTATTTCTCAAATATTGTCTGCTTTACTCCCTTAAAGCCTTCAGAGTTACTTTACTCTGGTAAAGATGACATGATTGCGATAAACAGCGACTACTGCGTACCCCTTTACGAAGATCTATTAAAAGATCTTCGTAAAAACAGTGTTTCTGATGTACAGGAGCGAGGAGATACAACTAAAGATTATTTTGAAGGTTCGGTAAATGCACTAGTGACTGGCTACACTATAGATACACGTGGAATGGAAACGTATTATAATATAACTCTAGAAAAAATAAACGAAGTCTACAGGTAGTTTGTTCGTTATGAGTAAGTTCGTCTTAAGGGTATACTAGAAGAATGCGAAAGCCCTATTTAGGCTATGTATTCTCTTAATCTTGATTATATTTTTAATACTGTTTACAACATACTACTCTGGATTAGATTTACCTGGGTCTTTACGGTATGGAGACAGACTCCAGAAAGTTATTTACAACATATAGAAGGGCGCGCGTGGGATGGTCTGCGTGATAGGGGGTGGATAGACGAACTCATCGAAAAGCGTTCTCATATAGCCTTTGATAACCATAAAGGATTTGTTGATTATCTCGCTGAAAAAGTTGGTATCAAACTTCCTGATTCTGATGGGGATGGTATACCAGATGTACATGACACCACGCCTTATGATCCAGAAAATCTGACAACAGCACAGCTCAAAGAAAGATATGAACAGTATTATAGTTTTTTGGATAAACTTCGTGAATTTTTTGGTTTTGGTCCTGTTGACACTGATCACGATGGTCTACCGAATAGTTATGAGAGATATATCGGTACTGATCCGAAAAATCCAGATACTGATTTCGATGGTGTTTTTGATGCCAATGAAATAGTGCGCGGACTTGATCCAAAAAATCCAGATACTGATGGGGATGGCGTGCTTGATGGGCGAGATGGATTTCCACTCGATCCATTGCATTCAGCACGTGGAGTTGACTCTGATCATGATGGTGTCAGTGATGCAGACGAAAAAGTACTCGGAACTAATCCATTTGATGTCGACACCGATCATGATGGCGTCCCTGATGGAGCAGACTTGTATCCTCTTGACCCACATAATAAAGGTGAGGTGGTGGTGATGGATTATACCAGAAGTCTCGACCATTTACAGCTCGCTATACAAAATCCGATACTACAATTTGTCCGCGATATTTTTTCGATACTTTCCCTCATTGGCCTTATCTTTTTAGCCATTTCTTTTATGAGATTCTTGCGTGAGTTTTGGTCTGCTCAAATGCATTATGATCATCACTTTGGGCATGGTCATGATACACATGGACACGGAGTAAAGGGATCGCACAGCAAAGATCATGATCAAAAAGAGAAGGGGTATGGAGGTCCACACGCAGATACTCCATCGCACGGTCATGCACCAGAAATTTCTGAAAGTCATTTTATCGAAGGTATGGCTGTATCTGAGGGATTACCTTTTGAAATAGAAAAGCCGACAGAAGCTGATTTCAAGAAACATCCAAAGTGGGCAATCATTGAAGGGTATATGAGCGCCGACACTGAAGCTCTTTGGAGAATTGGAATACTTGAGGCTGATATGATGCTTCGTGATGCATTGCAAGAAAAGGGATATCAAGGAGCAGATGTGGGAGAGCTACTACAAGCAGCAAATTTTAAGACTATCAATCTCGCATGGGAAGCTCATAAAGTCAGAAATAGAATAGCTCATGTCGGATCTGATTTCATCCTCACCGACCGCGAAGCCCGCCATGTCTTTGCGATGTATGAATCGGTGTTTAAGGAGCTTAAGGTGATATAGAAATTAGTATTTAGGCTAATATGGTAGCTTTGTAAGAATAAAAAACTGTCTTCACAAAACACTCATTCTATGCTAGAATAAAAGAGTTTACATCCAACGTGGTATCGGTTTGGACACCGAGCACAGAGCTTGCGCACAACGGACGCGCGAATCATTATTTCGCCAGAGAGCTCTAGATGTGGCACGAAAGAACTTACAAAATAAGTAAAATTTTTTGTCAGAAGTCCCTATTTCTCCCTTACAGTACAAGGAAGTACGCTTCGGAATAAATACTGCTTTCTCTCAAATTTCATCTTATTTTCTAAGCTCTTTACTATAAAAATTATAAAAACGCTTCTTAGTTAAACTCATACATTTATGGCTATTTCTCTCGAAGTCCTCGCAAAAGCAGGACTGCAATATGGTTACTCACGTACTCGTAGACACCCGTCCACCAAGTCTTTCATACACAGTAACAAAGCTGGAACTGACTTTATTAATCTTGAAAAGACTGCAGTACAGCTTGATGAAGCTCTTTCTTTCCTTACTTCTATCAAGAATGCAGGTAAAGTTATCTTATTTGTTGGTGTGAAGCCTGAAGTTCGCCAGCTCATCAAAGAGACAGCGTTGTCACTGAATGCGCCTTATATCGCAGAGCGTTTTATAGGAGGAACTCTTACTAACTTCTCACAAATGAAGAAGCGTGTTGAAAAACTTCATGACCTTCTCAAGAAGAAAGAAACGGGAGAGCTTGCTGTCTTTACTAAGAAGGAACAACTACTTCTTCAGCGTGATATCAATAGATTAGATCGTGACTTTGGAGGTATTTCAGCTATGCCAAATCTTCCTGCTGCTATTGTTATCGTTGATCCTCGCCATGAAAACATGTGTATACTCGAGGCTCTACGAATGAATATTCCTGTTGTAGCACTTGCTAACACTGACTGTAATATTGGCACAGTAACCTATCCAATTGTTGGAAATGACGGTACACTTGCATCAGTACGTTTCTTCCTCGAAACGGTCAAAGCGGAACTACAAAAATAATTGAATTATTATCTATGGATACACTCAAAGAATTAAGAGAAGAGACAGGTCTCTCTTTTGCACAAATTAAAAAAGCACTTGAACAAGCTGAGGGAGATAAAGCAAAGGCTCTCGAAATACTCTCAGAATTTTCTGAAGCTCAAGCTGAAAAAAAAGCAGGTCGTGAGCTTGGTGCCACTGCTGTCGCTTCTTATATACATTCGACCGGAACCACCGGAGCACTCGTTGAGCTCGCTTGCGAGACTGACTTTGTTTCTCGCAATGATGAATTCAAAGAACTTGCCAAGGACATTGCTATGCAAGTTGTCGCTATGTCGCCACTTACTCTTGAAGGTGAAGATGAAACAGCACTCCTTAAACAGTTTTTTATTAAAGATGGATCACTTACTGTTGAAGGTAAAATACAAGCAGCTATGCAAAAGTTTGGTGAAAATGTGAAGATCACTCGTTTTGTGCGTTACGGAGCTTAGCGCTTCTTTATGCAAATACTTTTACCTCTTTTCTCATTGTTTTTTGGAGTCACATCACTTGGAATCATACTGAGTAATGATTTCCTTACACATAAAAAAAAGGGGAGTGAGTCATCACTTAGTGGTCACGATGAACTCGTCATTGCTTGTTTTGCTTTGCTACGTATTTCAAGAAGAAAGCTTGATTATTATAAAAGACTTTTCTTAACGTATCTACTACATCTTTTTGTGAGAGTACTTCGTTTGTTTGATAAGCTAACTTCATATCTTTATATAAAGTTACGGCATGCTTTTATGAAAAATGCTGTCAAAAATAAAAGTACTGTACCTTTTTTTTGGGAGTATTTAAAGACCTATAAACAGGAAATAGACAGAGAAAAAGAAATTTCTGAAAAAGAGGAAGACTAAGTACTACTTTCTCTCATTTCGTGACAAAAGTCTTCATTTATGATATTATTGTACTCGAAGCGTGAGAGCGTTTCTTTGTTTTTAGAGAGCCACTTTAGCTCAGTTGGTAGAGCAACGGTTTTGTAAACCGTAGGTCGTCAGTTCGAACCTGACAAGTGGCTCTCTGGAAAGAAAGTCCTAACTCTTATGATTGATACAAAAAAATACATCGCAACATTTCTCATCACGCTTGCTATTTTTGCATCGGGATTTTTTGCTTCGACCTTCTTTAACTCCAAGAAAGTAGAAAATGTGAAGGGTATACAAGATAGTATAGCCATCGACATTCTTTCCAACGAGACACAGTTTGATTTACTGAAAGAAGTCTCCTGTTCTAATATCAACTATGCTTATCTTTCAGATGAGCTTGATGTGCTTGGCGATAAAATAACGTACACAGATGGAGCGACAGGTATCAACAAAGAGTCATCCCTTTATCTCAAGAAATATTATGCGCTCCTTCAGATAAAAGATTATTTACTTTCAAAGAAGCTCGGTGAAAAATGCGCAACCAAGAAGCCAGCATTCATTCTCTATTTTTATTCAACACAAGAAAAATGTGCTGATTGTACGAAGACAGGGTATGTACTCACCGAGCTCAAGAGAAAATACCCAGACCTCCGTATTTATTCATTTGATAATGATATGCCACTCTCTGCTGTCGAAACGACAAAGCGTATTTTCAAAGTGACCAATAAATTACCAGCCCTTGTCATTGAAGATGTCACATACACAGGTTACAAGACTGTCTCAGAAATAGAAGCACTTTTGCCAGAGACTTTTAAAGTAATAGCAACGAGTACGGCGAGCGTAGCAACCAGCACTGTCGCTACGACGACAGCTAAGAAAAAATAACTATGTTTGGCACAATCATCGATGCCCTCATGTATCCGTTCCTATTTTTCTCTCTCTATTTTCAGACATTTCTGGTTATTTCATTTATTGAAAAGAGAGATAAAATAAAAAAAGAAGAGTATCGTCCCGTCACTATATTTCCAAGTTTGACGGTAGCTATTCCTTGTTGGAATGAAGAGAAAACTCTTGGTGGTACGATAGAGTCCCTCCTTGCTCTTGATTATCCCATGGATAAATTAAAAATAATCATAGTTGACGATGGAAGTAAAGACACCACTCTTGCTATTGCACGTTCATATGAGGTCAAACATCCTGGACTCATTTTTGTACTTACGAAAGAAAATGGAGGCAAGCACACTGCGATGAATCTGGCACTTATGCAGTGTGATACCGAACTTTTTGGTTGTCTTGACGCTGACTCTTTTGTGCAGCCAAATACGTTAAAAGAGATTGTTTCCTTTTTTGAAGCAGATGAAAATGTCATGGCAGTCACTCCTTGCATACATATCAAAAGTCCGACAACGATAGTGCAGAGAATGCAAGCGGTTGAATACTTGCTTGGAGTTTTTATACGAAAAGTATATGGCGAGCTCGATGCTATACAGGTGACTCCTGGACCTTTCTCTATTTTTAAGAAAAAAGTTTTCGATATTATAGGTCCATATAGAAAGGCTCACAACACAGAAGATTTTGAAATCACACTTCGTATGCATAAGTATCATCTCAAGATTGTGAATGCTCATCGCGCGACAGTGTATACCTACGGACCTGACACTGCTAGAGGTTTTATTAGACAACATCTTCGCTGGGCAAGAGGTTTTCTTGAAAATGCTCTCGACTACAAAGAAATGTTTTTCAAAAAAGAATACGGCAATTTTGGTATGATCACTCTTCCTGTAGCGTTTATCTTCACGTTTTATGAGGTCTATGTCTTTATTTATATGATCTATCATCTTATTGATAATATGATAGAGCGATTGGTGAGATGGAATACCGTTGGATTTACTTTTTATATGCCGACCTTTGATTTATTTTATGCGACCAGTAGTATGTTAGCATTCGTTGGTATGGTAACCTTTACGATGTTTATTTTTGTCATCGTGGTTGCTCGTGAACTCACGAGCGATAAACAAGATTTCTATAAAAACTTTCCAATTTTCTTTTTACTCTTTCCAACATTCGTCGGTATCTATATTTCAAGAGCAGTATTCGATACTATCTTCAGGAGGAAAAATCAATGGGTATTACAAGACAATAAGGGGACTTTTCAGATTGCGAAGGTTCATGAGTCCTAGTCTTTATTTCAAATATTTTCTAGTGCCATCCTTGAGTTTGCCCCTGGAATAATCTCGTCAGTTTATACCATCGCTGTTTAGAAAAGAATCTTGTATGTGTCATCCTTGAGCTAGCCCCTAGGACAATCTTGTTAGACTGCAAGCTCATGTCTTGGACGCTGGCGAGTGTGTACTCACACGAGAGCCCGGGATCCAGATCTAGAATTCTATTTCCTTTTTTCAAAGTTTGTTTTCAGAAAACGGAATAATTTTTTGCTAAAAATTTTCCTCACACTCGGCACGTCTTCGCCTCTCGACGCGAATCTCTATTCATCCGCGAGTTTCTCCAAACAAACTTTCTGGTGGCTTACGACGATTCAAAACCCAAAGAGCCCTTACAAAGTAACCTGTTTTACTATTGACTTTTAATATAAACAATGTTAGAGTAAATATGTCCATTTTTGGACTCAACATAACTGGAGAAAAAAAATGCAACGCACTCTTTTGACCGAAAGTAGTACGGGCCACTACGGCCCTCAAGTCAGTATTATCCCAAAGAAAGCAGCAGGCTTGCTCGTGACCATCTCTCGGGTTGCCTACGGGACCCAAGTCACGGAACAACAAGCAAGCCAGGTCTCCTTCGGATACCTGCACAAGGAGGCCAACTTCCCCGGCGTCAAGGTTGGCGACGAGCTCTGCACTGGGGTCAAGGAGGGCTTCTTCAATACCACGAAGTACCTCATGTCAACCCCGATCAAGAAGATCGAACTGTTGATGGTTTCGCACGGCGTGGAAGTCTGGCGGGTCACGACGGAAAGTGGCTCGGTCTACGACCTTCACGCCATCAAGTAGCCCCAAGTACGTGGCACACAAGCCACGCGAGATTGCTTCGCAACTCGCGTGGCTTTCTCTTTTGCGGGGTTGGTTACACGACTAGGAACTTTCCCTAGAGCAGACTCACGGACGCTGGCGAGCGGAGTGTGAGGTAACTTTTTGACCACAAAAAATATGCTGGTCTGCGAAAGGGAAAGTTTAAAAAGAAAGAATTTTTAGAAAAGAGTATTTTATTTATGATAAGTGTTAGATAGAGAATAAATGTAAAGTAAAGAATCATTGCAAAATAGATTTTCTAAAAGCTCTATTTTTTGTTAGTATAGAAACATGCAAGGTCATGCCCACCCAATAACACTTCTCATCGACGACATTGCAAAAATCTTTACGGAGATTGGCTTTGACGTGGTTGATGGTCCAGAACTTGATAGTGAGTGGTACAACTTCGACGCACTCAACTTCCCGCGTGATCACCCATCTCGTGATATGCAAGATACGTTTTGGATAGATAAAAAAAGTATAGAAAGAAAGATGAGTGAGGCTGAGCAAAAAGCGTATGATACTAACGGCTCACTTGGCTATGTACTTCGTACACATACCTCAAATATGCAAATACGCACGATGGAGAAATGGGTGAAGGAGGGAAAAGAATTCCCTCTCGCTGTCGTGATACCAGGTAAAGTATTCAGGAATGAGGCGACAGACGCGAGACATGAAGCGCAGTTTCATCAAGTAGAAGGTCTCGTTGTTGGAGAAAATATAACTCTTGCGCATTTGCGCGGGACGCTTGAACATTTTTTCTCCACTTTTTACGCGCGTCCTATCGAAATACGTTTTAGGTCTTCTTTCTTTCCTTTTACGGAGCCGAGTGTCGAGGTAGATATGCAATGTTTTAAATGTGTAGGTTCTGGCAATCTAGAGGATTCTAAATGTAACGTCTGCTCTGGCTCAGGCTGGATAGAAATCATGGGGGCGGGGATGGTGCATCCAAAAGTTTTAGAAAACTGTGGCGTCGATTCAAAAAAATATCAGGGTTTTGCTTTTGGTGGTGGTATCGACAGACTCGCGATGCTTAAGTGGGGATTTGATGATATACGTATGCTTTATAATGGTGACCTTCGTCTTGTGAATCAATTTTAGTATGAAGAAGAGTCCGTATCCTGCACTATACAAGAAAACCGTCATCTTTTTTTCATTTCTTTTTCTTTGCTTACTTAGCCTTATTCTCTATGTTATTTTTTCAAAAAAAGAAGCTGATCATCTACCTATTACTCTCACGCCCGTGATACAAAAAACATCGCAGGTAGCGGAGAAAAATACCTATACCGTCAGTGAAAAAGACCCTGTCTATGAGGTTAGTCTTACTCTTCCTCGAATACTTGGTGCGAATGTCGGAGTCATTACTGCAAATGATACTATCAAAAAATATTATGATGCAAAGATTCTTAATTTTAAAAAAGAAATAGATCATAGTATGACAGAAAATCATGCGACCGATATACCAGTGCGAGCGAGTTTGTATTCTGCGGATACGACTATTGTGTATGAAGATGCGAAACTAGTCTCTTTTTCTGTTAGTGAGTTTTTTGACTTAATAGGTGCGACTCATCCATCGCATACGAGTAAGACGTTTGTCTATGATAAAGTAGGAGGCAAGCTCGTGGAGCTCTCGGATATGTATGTGATCAATGATGCCTTCTATACAAAATTAGCAACGACTATTTACTCTGACAGCGCGAAACATTTAGAAAAAGTGTTTGAGGCAAAACTTACCAAAGATCAAACCGGCTGGATTAAAGAAGGTCTCTCTCACAAAGGAGAATCCTTTAAAAATTTCACCTTCAGCGATATAGGTATTACTTTTTATTTTGATGAATACGTACTCGCTCCGTATACGGCTGGTCCACAACAGTCTTTTGTTTCTTTTAACACGCTTAAAGAATTTAAAAAGTAACACAAAAAATAACATATGAAAATCATTGAACTCTATACAAAATATACTTTAGCAAAAATAGCATTTGTTAAAAAACATAAAAAAATATTTGTTATAATGCTTTTTATTTGTGTGCTATTGTTTGCTACAGTGTTTTTATCCCTATTTTTTTTCAATTATCAGATGCTCCACCTAGCAAGTGATTCTCAATCTAAAACAGACGTAGACTCTGGGCAGCAGCAAATAGACTATAAAGAAACAACTAACACATTGGTTACTACCTCTACTTCGAAAACAAAAGAGAAAAAAGAAATAAAAGTTGCAGAGAGTAAATTAAATACTGCTAGTATCGAAGAAAAAACAGATACATATAAAATAAAACTTACTTTCCCAAAGATTCCAAGTAGTGATAACTCTGCTAGTTTCACGAATGAAACTATAAAAAAATATTTTGAAAATAATAGTAATGATTTTAAAAAAGATGTTGCGGATTCTGTAGCAGATCTTTTAAAAGAAAATCGTTTAGCAGATTTTCCAGGGAGACTAAGTGAATATGATTCAGATACTACTGTTATTTATGAGGATGATAATCTTATCTCTTATTTTGTCTCAGAATTTTATGACCTTATAGGAACAGCGCACCCGGGACATGTAATAAGTACTTTCGTTTATGACAAGCAAAAAGGTAAACTCCTTACGCTTTCTGATGTTTTTGTAGTAAATGATTTTTTCTACAAAAAGATAGCTAGCCTTATTGCAATAGATATTGGGAAGCAAATGGCAAAAGCTTCTGAAGTAAGTATAAAAGCTATTGACATCAAGTCGATAGAGGAAGGTCTTTCTAAAAAAGAGAAATCATTTAGGAACTTTACCCTTAGTGATAAAGGGGTGACGTTCTACTTTGGTGAATATGTCCTCGGGTCGTATGTAGATGGAGAACAGCAGTCATTCCTCTCTTTTGAAACACTTAAAGAATTTAAAAAGTAGTATGAAATTTTATAAAAAGTGGTTACAAAAATATATCAAGGAAGAGCTTCCAGATGATAAGAAAATCGAAGAGATGGTCACCTTTAATGCATTTGAAGTTGAGGAAGTAATGAAGATAGAAGGTGACACTATTTTTGACATTAAGGTGCTCCCCAATCGCGCGCATGATGCTCTTTGTCACCGTGGTATGGCGCGCGAGATTTCCTCGCTCTTTTCTCTTACCTTTGTCGACCCATTTGACTATTTTAGTGAAGAAGGAAATACAGATGTGGAGGCTCCAGAAATAACTATTGAAGATGAAAAAGCGTGCCCACTCTTTATGTCTGTTCGCGTCGACGGCATCAAAGTCGAAGAAAGTAAGGGAGAGGTAAAAGAATTTCTCGAAGCAATAGGACAGCGTAGTATCAACAATATTGTCGATATTACAAACTTTGTACAGTTTGCTATCAACAAGCCGATGCATGCGTATGATGCGAATTTGATTTCTGGAAATACTTTAGGTGCGCGCTTCGCGCGCGCTGGTGAGACTCTGACAACACTCGACGATAAAGAACTTTGTCTCGATGAGCAGACACTCGTCATCGCAGATAAAGAAAAACCTCTTGGGCTTGCAGGTATAAAGGGGGGTAAGTTTTCAGGTGTTTCTCATTCGACGACTTCACTCATCATCGAGTCTGCAAATTTTAACGGTGGTCTGATTCGTAAAACATCTCAAAAGTATGGTATTCGTACTGATGCTTCAAAGCGATTTGAAAATGAGATTGCAGACTCTTTAGTAGAGGAGGGGCTTCGCATGACTGTTGCTCTTATCAAAAATCTTTTCCCTGAGGCGAAGGTTGGAGCTCTCGTAAAAGCGGGAAGAGAGACTGCGTGGAAGTATGTGGCATCAGTGTCTCTTAACGAAGTAAATACATTTCTAGGAACAAACTATTCGGCTGACAATGTAGAGGAAACTTTACATCGCTTAGCTTTTCCTTACAAGAAAGCGACGCTTACGCAGATGATCAAAGAGAGGATGAAAGAAGTAGAAACTGCTCATTATAAAAATCCATCAAGCATGCGACTTGATGCACCGATCTCTTTTTCTTGTTCATCACTTATGAGTTTCCTTTTTAATGGCATATGGCAACCAAGTATTTCAATAGACAAGTATGTTTATGGAGAGAAGGTAGATGAAGCCGAGCTTATGTTTGGAGATTTAATTTTCTCGGATACTAACACGGGAAGAATTTATTATGAAAGCATTGAGTATAAGAAAGGCACAAAAGTAAGTGAGGGTATCGATCATGTCGGCATGTATGTAGGTGAAGGAAAAGTTTTTCATATAACGAGAGAAGCTGATAAAGCTCTCGTAGAGGATATTGCCACTTCGAAAAGTTTTGCTGGGAAGAAGTTGTATGCTCGCATGCATGATGTCGAAGAAGAAAGATTTTTTGTGACTGCACCAAGTGAGAGGTTAGACATACGCATCAAAGAAGATGTCATTGAAGAAATTGCGCGTACGATGGGGCTTTCAAGTATACAAGGGGTGCTTCCAGATCTTGGCGGACGAAAAGGACTTCAACATAAACGTCTTTTTTACGAAACAAAAATAAAAAATATCTTCTTTGCTCATGGGTTTTCAGAAATATATACCTACACATTTGGTGATAAAGGGGAGGTTGCAATAGTGAGAGCACTCATGGATAAGAAAAAATTACGAACTAGTCTTGTCGATGGTATTTGGGAAGCTCTTTTAATGAATCTTCGTAATGCGCCACTACTGGGGGAGAAAGAAATAAAAGTATTTGAGTTCGGAAATGTTTTTACAAAAGATAAAGAGATAAGAAAATTGAGTATCGGGGTTTCTTCATTACTAAAATCAGAAGAGAAAAATTCGCATAGAATTTTATGTGATATTTTTACTAGGATTCGCCACGATCTTTTCCCTAATTTAGAAAGCGACGTATTTGGTTTCGATCAGTATACAGGAAGTTCTGTACCAATAATGTTTAGTGGAGAGAATATTGGTTCTTACAACAATAATATTGGGGAGATAGATTTTGACAAACTTTTAGAGCAGTTACCAGAGCCTACAGACAGAGTATTTCTCTCAAACGATATCAAAGAAAAAGGAATAAATGCAGTTTATTCACCCATATCACCGTACCCGTTTATTGTGCGTGATATCGCGGTGTGGGTGCCAAAGGAAGTTTCATTTGAAAGTTTGAAAAGTGAAGTAGAAAAAGTACTAGAAGATGATATGAAAATGCTTGCTCGCCCTATTTCACTCTTTGACGAATTCACAAAAGACACTCGCACGTCCTATGCCTTTCGTCTTGTCATACAGTCACATGAAAAAACACTCACTGACGAAGAGGCGAATAAAGTATCGAATAAAGTGTATGTGTATTTAAAAGATAAAGGGTATGAAGTGAGGTAGGTATTTTCTATAAATAATTTATAAATAATATGAATAATACAAAGATAGTAAAATTAGAAGTACCGTACTATTCTCAGTTTATTGATATACAAGATTCATTTTGGATGTTAAGAGCGTGTGGGGGAGTTAGTCTTAAAATGATAGCTGAGTTCCTAGGCGCAGATGTGCCGGACATTGTCACCTTATGTGAAGAAGCGAAAGAGCGAGGAGGGTATGATATGCAAAATGGTTGGGTACATGATTATCTCGTGATGAAAGCGAAAGAGCTAGGGCTTGAGGCATATAGGAAAGAGGGACTAACAAGCACAGAAGAAATAGTTTTCCATTTAGATAAAGGTTTCCCTGTTATTGTTTCGGTTGAAAAAAGAGTTTTAGAACAAAAGCGTTTTCATATGCTCGTACTCGTTGGCTATGAAAGGAGTGAGGCTGGTGATATCACTTTTTCTTATCATGAACCCGAGTCGACCGATGAAGACAAGGGAAAGTTTAGAAAGTGTGATGAAGAAACTTTTCTCTCCTATTGGCGTGGCAAGGCACTATTTATCTCAGCTAAGAAATAAAAGAAATAGATGAAAGAAATAGATGGAAGAGTAAAGTAAAGAGCGCGACCTTCGGTCGCGCTCTTTACTTTTACTGTAATCACTTAAGCAAAAAATGTGTAAACGCTGTAGAAAATGAGTGATCCAACACCGACAAGAAGCGTTCCCCACGCAGTATCAAGAAGCGTGAGAGACCAAGGATAGTCTTTGAGTGTCGCAAGGTTAGTGAAGTCATAGAAACCATAGAGTACGAAACCAAAAAGTGCGCCGTAAAGAAATGCTGAGCCGTAGCTCGTCGCTTTTGGTAGGACGAAAAAGATGATACCGATGGTAGCGACAATGTAGACAAGGGGAATAGCTGGCACATACGGAACGAGGGCGCCATCTACAACATTCGTGTGATCTTTTAATTTGTCCAAATAAAAACTCTTGGCGATTTTCGCAAGCCAAAGGTAATCAAGCAGAACAAAACTGATAATAGAGGCGACAGAGGCGTACAAGTAAGACATGTTTTAAAGTATAGCAAATTAAAAAGATTCTAAAAAATAGTTGTACGCTTCTGTAAGGCACACACTGTTTGCTTAGTTTAGATATTTTATAAAGTGATAGCACTTTTCGCCCTAAAGTAGTAAACTTAGGTAATGAAAAAACTTGTTGTTAACTCCTCGCTTTCACTTTTATTACTAGTAAGCACTTTCCTCTATCCCTCTCTTGCTTTAGCTGATGCTGGACCGATGTATTATGACTGCACGTCTCCAAAAATGACACAATCTGAACGTGACCAGCTATACAAAAGCGTTAAGGCAGGATCAGAAGATATAGAGTTCTACGATGTAGATAATAAAGTAAGAGGTACTTGTAAAAAGATAGAGCAAAACGATTCAGTTTCCATCGATAGTATTGTCCAAAAAGATTATTTTCTCGGTACCCATAATCCGTTTTGTTTTGGATTCCACTGTAAAGAATACACAAAATATTCTGAACATGTGTCTGTTACGAGCAGTTCCACAATTACAGTTCCTAGTTATGGTGAAGAAAACAAGTATCTAGTTTTTTCACTTTTTGATAAGTCATATTTTGTACCGTTAGTTCAGAAACTTTTCAAAGAAAAAGGTCTCACGTTTGACTCGGTAAGATTTAATCCTATTGAATTCTATCTCTATCAAAAAGCAGAAAATAACACTCTAAAATTTTGGTATTCTAGGGACAGTCTCCCAGAAAAGACAGAACAAAATAAACTAATCGTAGAAAATAATTCGTACAAGGTGTACACATTTCTCTATCAAGAATATAGCAAGTATATACATGCGCCAAAAAATGTCCTTATTGAATCTCAGTATGCAGATCTTGAAAAAGGAAGTAATTACCAGACAAACAAAGATATTGGAATCACTGACAATACGGTAGCAATAACAAGCCCGCTTAAAAGCCTGACTCGATACTGGCTTTACACTAAGAAGGATAGTAAGCTCACCCTCGTATGGCAAAAGACAGAATACACACTCGATGATGGCTCAGTAAAAGTGGTTGGTAAAGACAGTAAACTTTCTGTTGGCGATATTTTAGAAACAAGAAGTCATGTCTCGCCAGAAGAAGCAAATATAATAACAAAGACAGTCACACAAGCATCCAGTACTTCGTCACCTACTTCGCATGAGAAAAAACATGTCGTACAGCCGACAGTTTCCGTAGAAGATGTCGGATTCTTCCAAAGGATTATCAATAGTATCGCTTCACTTTTTAACTAGTTTTTTCTCACGATATGCTTTCCTATGTGTATCATTTTCTTCACGCGCTTACCTTTTCTGTCATTGTAGAAAGTGCTTTCGTTTTGGCTCTTTGTTTCCTTCTCAAAAAAGATAAACGCATAGCGTTACTTGCTGGCTTTGGGACGATGCTTACTATACCGTATGTATGGTTCGTGTTTCCAACTCTCTTATGGTATTCCTCATCACTCGCTATTTTATCTGCAGAAGGTTTCGCATTTGTAGGTGAGGCTGTTATTTACAAATATGTTGGTAAACTTTCATGGAAATATGCGCTCGTCTTTTCACTGTTAGCAAATGCTGCATCGTATTTTTTGGGTAAAGTTATCTAAAAAAAGTTAGATGAAAGAGTTGTGTAAGAAGTATAAAAATAAACAAAGTCTCGTAGTGATACTACTTTTGCTCTTTATAGTAACAGTGATTTACTTTTTGACTTCTCGATTTTTTGTTCAGAGAGAAAGCGCGCAAGACTTTATTAAAACAATGAGCAGTGATTGCGAAAAAATATCAAGCACAAAGAGCGTAGAGTGTTTTGAAAAGAAAATATTTTCGTATACAGATGGTCATCCAGAAAAAGTAAAAGAGTTATTTGATACTATTTGGAAATTAAAGAGAGAAGGAAAAATACAGACAGATATGAGAACTTTTTCGCCGATAGTGCACGATGTCGGTATGTCATTTGTAGAGCAAAAGATTCCTTTACAAAAGGCACTTGATTATTGTCCTCGGACTTTTCGAGGAGGATGTTTGCATGGAGTTATTATGGAATATATTGACGATGTTTTTGCTTCTATAGATGGAAAAGCATGGAAGGATCTTTGTAGTCAGTTTGGAGCTGAAGATACTTTCCTTCTTCAGAATTGCTCGCACGCTCTCGGGCATGAGTTTGCCGCAAAGACAAAGCAAAGTTTGGCAGGGGTCCTCTCTGAGTGTGAAGTCTTGTCACAAGAGTTGATGCAGTCTTGTTACTACGGGGTTTTTATGGAATACAGCAAAGGCGAGGCAGGTAAGGGTAGTCACTCCGAAAGTCCTGTTGGAAAGTATGAGCTTGATTGCAAGAGTTTATTAAGAGATATGAAAAACCTCTGTTATACAAGCTCTGGATTTTACCTCGTCTATGAAGCGGATATCGTACCGTGGGAAGAGGCGTATCTCTATTGCGATAACGACAAAGAAGAGTATGAGTCAGATTGTCGAAGAGGGGTAGGTGCAGCGTTACTTTTTTCGTATGCGGGAAATCGCGATGAGGCAAGCAAGGAATGCAATAACTTGCCAGTAAGAGAAAAAGATAGTTGTCTTAAATCCTTTTCATGATAGTATTTAGAAAATGTCAGTAACTATTATATTTGAAGCGCATGGTACAACTTTTGACAATGAAGCACATCTTTCAAGCGGGTGGAATGATATAGAACTTTCGCCACTTGGTATACAGCAGTCAAAAGAAATGGGAGAAAGGTACAAAGATGATCATTTTGACGCAGTATTTTGTTCTGATTTACAGAGGGCGTATAAAAGTGCGGAGATTGGATTTGGAAATAAATGGCTCATTATAAAAGATGAGAGATTGCGTGAGTGTCATTATGGAGAATTAACACAACATTCAAGTGTAGAAGTGGATGCTGAAAAACCAAAAAGAATAGAAACGCCTTTTCCAAATGGAGAGAGCTATCAAGAAACGACAGCGCGTATGAATTCTTTCCTTGTGGACTTACTTAAAAACTATGATGGTAAGAAAGTTATGATCATCGGACACCGTGCTACTCAGTATGGATTAGATCATATCATAAACAATGTGCCACTTGAGACTTTGACAGTCACTCACTTTACATGGAAGCCAGGCTGGGAATATACATTAAGTAGGGCGTAGAGTAAAAATAACTTTGACTTGAAAATAGCAAGACTAGTTGACAGTATTTTTTAGCGTAGTAGCGTTTTCCTAAAGTGCGCAATTTCGCGCATACACACGGAGAAAGCAATGAGTAGTTTTTCGAGTTTTTCGGAAATTCCTTTCAGCAAGGTTCCTCCCACTGTCAACTGGTGGGTGTACGCACTCTTGGCTCTTTCGTGGAGTGGTAGCAGTTACTTCTCTTTCTCATCCGTCTCTTCCTCGTCCTTGTGGCTACGTGGTCTCACTGTTATTTGCTTCACTGGGATGTTGGCCTTCCTTTGTTTGAGTCATTTCGTTATGACTAAAAACAGCATACTGAGTTATCGGTTGGCCATCGTCATGAAAAATTTGAATGGTAACGAAACATCGGGAGTAAACAGTTGGCTTTTCAACAAAGAAGAAAAGGGTTGGCCAATACTTGAAATTCTTTCGGAATGCTCTCCAGAGGATCTCAAGAAGTACCAAAAGTGGCTTAGTCGTCAGTTAAGTGGTGAGATAGAAAAAGTGACTAGTGAGTGTAGAGTCAGTCAAAATACTCGTTTTGAGGCCGCGAATCTCAGTTCCCATATTTTGGGACTTCCAAGCTACAAGGACTATCTCAAGCCAAAAAATGGGGCATCTTGTTGAACGGGGAGGGAGACATTGGGTTGGCGCTGACCGCAAGGTCGGCGTTTTTGTTTTTATAAAGTTATAGGTAAAACACTTTAGAGGAGTAGCAGCTGACCTTACTACCTAAAAACTTTCCTTTGAGCTGACTCGCGCACGAATAGTCCCTAGGACAACCTTGCTAGGCTGTAATTCGCGTCGGGAGGTGTCTGACGAGGCGAGCGTGAGGAAAGAATAGAAGCCTTAGTAAAAACTGCACTCAGTTTTTACATCTTCGAAGCTAACTTAGCAAAGTTATGTCTTGGGCCAAGCTTCTCGAAGAATTATTCCGTTCAGTGAGAGGGAAAGTTTAAAAAAGAAATAAATCAAATAATAAATACTGGATCCCGGATAGTTTTTGAGTACAAATCCTTCCAGGATGACAGCAAGATGCAGGAAGAAAGTCCCTTTGCCTTAGGTCTTACGAGGAGAGAGCTCAAAACCAAAGGCAAATTAAATTTGATTATTTGATTAAAAGCTGGGTTTGTGCTATCATAAGTTGCCTTTGTGTAATCCGTAAATCTCCGTAAGAAAAGAGCTTCAAGCTTTTGAAAATCTTATTTTACGCACTTTTATGCCGATATTCACAGAGGTAAGGAATAAGCTTCGGCTCGCTCTTTATTATTCAGTTCACACCTTCACAAATGGCAAAAACATCAGTTATAGCGCGATCACTGAAGAAACCGAAATTCAGTTCTCGTATTGTGAACCGTTGCTTCAAGTGTGGCCGTAAACATGGCTACATGCGCGATTTCGGACTATGCCGAATTTGTTTCCGCGAACTTGCAAACGACGGTTTGATTCCGGGGGTCACTAAATCATCTTGGTAATATGGATATCATCGCAGATTTCCTCAACTCGCTAAAGACCGGTGGTCTTGTGCACAAAGAAAGCGTCATCCTTCCGCATTCTTCACTTAAAGTAGCGATTTCAGAGGTACTTAAAAAAGAAGGATACATTAAAACATATAAGATACACGGAGAAAGCGCAATAAAAACGCTAGAGGTTGTTCTTTCTTATAATGGAAAGAAACCTCGCATTGAAGGAGTTCAGAGAATGTCTCGCCCTTCAAAGAGAGTGTATCGTGGTGTTGCTAAAATTTACCCGGTAAAGTATGGACATGGTACCGCTGTGCTCTCTACTCCAAAGGGAATTTTGACTGACAAAGAAGCCCGCAAAGAAATGGTCGGCGGCGAACTATTATTCACTATTTGGTAATCGCATATGTCACGTATAGGAAAGCAACAAATCACTGTACCCGCTGGAGTCGCTATCGATATCACTAGTGATTCAGTTCGTGTCACAGGACCAAAAGGAGAACTCATCAGAGCTCTTCGTAATGAAATAGCATTCACTCTCAAAGATGGAGTACTCACTTCAGAGCCAAGAAGAAATGATAAGTTTTCTCGTTCACTTTGGGGAACCTACATGTCACATATTAAAAACATGGTGACTGGTGTCGTTACCCCTTATGAGAAAAAACTTCTCGTTGAAGGTGTAGGATTCAAGTGGGAAGTTAAAGGAGACATTCTTCAACTCGCGCTTGGTTTTTCTCATCCAGTAATACTGCCTATTCCAAAAGGAGTTACAGTAACTGCAGAAAAAAGTTCTCTTACTCTCCTAGGTATTGATAAAGAAGCTGTTAGCCTCTTTGCTATGAAAGTGCGTTCACAGAAGAAGCCTGAGCCGTACAAAGGTAAAGGTATTCGCTACAGTACTGAAGTTATTCGTCGTAAGCAAGGCAAGAAATCTGCTTAATCTTTTAAACTCATATGATAAAAAATACTAAAGTACTAAAGAGAGACAGACTTCATAAGAAGATACGATCAACGATTTCAGGAACTGCTGATAAACCTCGTCTCTGCGTTTTTAGATCAAATAAATATATTTATGCGCAACTCGTCGATGATGTGCGCGCCGTAACTCTTGCGCAAGCATCAGATATATCACTTGCTGACAAGCTTCCAAAATTAGAAAGAGCAAAGAAAGTCGGAGCACTTTTAGGCGAGAATGCCTTAAAAGTAAACATTACTAAAGTTGTCTTTGATAGAGGAGGCTTTGCGTACAAAGGTCGTGTGCGCGCGCTTGCAGATGCTGCAAGAGAGTCCGGTCTACAATTCTAAATGTCTATGGAACAAACAACAGTACAAACAACCAAGCCTACAGCTCCAATTACTTCAGCATCAACATCTCCAGCACCTGCTGGAGTCGGAGCAGATAGAGGTCAAAGAAGAAGCTTTGGATCACGCGCAGGCGGACCAGGTGCAAGAAGTGGAGGCGGTTCAGCAGGGGGAAGAGGTGGTGCTCGTGGTGGGAGGAGAGACGATAAAAGAGCTCCTCGTGAGAAGCCAGAGTTCGAAACAAAAATGATTTCAATTCGCCGTGTGACCCGTGTGGTCTCAGGTGGGCGTCGTTTCTCATTATCAGTAGCTGTTATTTCTGGAGACAGAAAGGGGCGTATTGGTATTGGTACCGGAAAAGCGCTTGATACTCAGGTTGCTATTGAAAAAGCAGGAAAAGCTGCTCGCCGTAATATGATATATCTCAAAATTTCAAAGAGAGGTTCACTTCCTTTTGACGTTGAGGCAAAGTTTAAAAGCGCAGAAGTTTCACTTCGTCCAAACAATGGTAAAGGAGTAATCGCTGGTAGTTCTGCTCGTGTTATTTTAGCTCTTGCTGGCCTTCATGATGTAACTGCGAAGTTTAACTCAGGAACCAAGAACAAGCTCAACAATGCACGCGCTACCATGAAAGCTCTCTCACAGATAGCTTACGCTCGTGGTGAAGCTCCAGTGCCAGCTACAAAGGTCGGGGAAGTAAAAGAAGGAGAAGTTGTTGTTACAACAGAAACTCCTGTAATAGCAAAGTAATATGCAAGTACACGAAATTAGAAGAGAACATCCTCATAAGAAACCAAAGCTTGTCGCTCGCGGTGGTAAGCGTGGAAAAACAGCGGGTCGCGGTGGTAAAGGTCAGACTGCGCGCGCTGGTAACAAGCGTCGCCCTGCAATGCGTGACATTATCAAGAAGCTTCCAAAGCTCCGAGGTCATGGTAAGAATCGATCTCAGTCAGTATTCGATCGTGGTCCTGTAGCAGTAGTTAATCTCACTCAGCTCGTTTGTTTTGAAGCAAAGACGGAGATCACGAAAGTCATGCTCGTCACTGCGGGTATTGTTCAGAAAGTTTCTGGACGTATCCCAACCATCAAGATTCTAGGTACTGGTGAAATCGTTAATGCGATCACTATTATTGGTCTTGCTGTTTCAGAAACTGCAAAAACAAAGATTGAAAAAGCTGGAGGAACAGTCATAGCACCAGTAGTCGACCCTCGCAAGGAGGAGATGAAGATCGCTAAAGCTGCGGCAAAGGCTGCTAAAGCTCCAAAACCAAAAGAAGTAAAAGCAGTAAAAGAAAAAAAAGTTAAAAAATAGAGTGTCTGTTTTAGGGTAAAAATTCTATTCTATACACTACAAAAGAGCGACGC
>JAYTSG010000009.1:0-43573 GCA_043745785.1 bacterium
AACCCTTTTGTGTCATGTAGCTATTGTAGTTGAAAACCGAAGGTTTTCAAACTTTCCTACAAGGACCTGCGGCAGAGACCGCAGGGAATCGAGTTCAACAATTTAATGTACTTTTATCTAAAAATATAGAAAAGATTTTTTAAAATAAACAGCACTTTCAATGCTACCTTTTTTAAGAATTAAAAAAATGGTAGAGTAAACACTAGTAACAGAAATCTCTATGTCCTCCATCCACACCAAAGCAATACAAAATATCAAAGACATACTTTCTATCTGTATCAAACATGATCAAGAGAGGGAGAATGCGCTAGTAGTCCATGACAGCCAGTTTGGTCTCACGGATATTGTTCTTGCTGGCTATAGAGAAGCATTGCCGTCTGCGCATTTTATCAATTTTGATGAGATGAATAAAGAAGAAATTATTCATGAGTTTAATCAAATGAAGCCAAAAGATTTAGTGGTACTGATACAGTCAACCAATTTTCTCCTCAATGAATTTCGTATACGCCTGCATTTGTTTAATAAAAATCTCAAAGTGATAGAACATATGCATTTAGCCAGAAATGCACCTCATATGTGGGAAACATACATTGACGCACTCGCATATGATACGAGTTTTTACCCAGTAGTAGCTCCAAAACTAAAGACTAAACTCGACGCTTGTCAAAAGTTGGTCATTTCTTCAGGTGATGTGAAGCTCGAAATGGAAGGAGGGCTCGAACCTGCTATGCTCAACATTGGAGACTATGTCAACATGAATAATGTTGGAGGAACTTTTCCTATTGGTGAAGTTTTTACAGAAGGGAAAGATCTTACTAAGCTTCATGGATCTATTTCTATTTACGCTTTTGCTGATAAGGATTTTAACGTACGTATATATGAGCCATTTCTCGTTCATATCGAGCAGGGTGAAATAGTAGGAGTAGGAGAAAATGCTCCAGAGCTTTTTAGAGAAATACTCGCTTTGGTAAAGTCATATGAAAGATCTGTGATACGAGAGATAGGGTTTGGATTAAACAGAGCTATCACCAGGGATCATTACTTGTCCGATATTACTGCTTTTGAGAGAATACTCGGTATGCATCTTTCTCTTGGGGAGAAACATAGTGTTTATAAAAAAGAAGGTATGACTACCAATAAGACCAAATTTCATATTGATATATTTCCTGTGGTAGAAAAAGTTACCTGTGATGGTGTGGTGATATTTGAAAACGGTATCTATGCGGTGTAAAAAATTTTTGATAAATATTGTATACTTAGTATATGAAAATGGAACAATTTAGTACAAATAAATATGAAGCTTCAAAAGTATCTGATAAAGAATTAAGAGCAATGACAGAAATGAAAGCAGTTGTACAAGAAGCACTTATGGAGAAAATGTATGATCATTATCCAACAAATGATGAAGCAATGGCCTGGATTGAAAAATATGCGGAAGATCTCAATTTTTATTTCGTTGAACATCCTACTACAACCATGGATACTATAGCAGAAATACATAAATATCTTATCGAAAAAACAAAGGTTACTCTTCATTAGAATTTTTCATGCAAAAAAAATCTGTGTTTCTTAAAGACTTGACCACTTTTCGTATGGGTGGAAGAGTGACACTCGTCTCACTTTCTTCTCATGCTGATGTTGAAAGTTTTTTTTATGATGAGAATAAATATCATATTATCGGAAGCGGTTCAAATATTCTTGTTTCTGAAAAAGAATGGGACATACCCTTTGTGAGCTATGTAGATGTTAATGTACTTTACACAGAAATAAATGACAGCACTACCTTCGTTACTGTTTCTGCTGGTAAAAATTGGGATGAATTTGTTTCTGAAACAGTAGCCTTAGGGTATGGCACGTTTGCAAATCTTTCACTGATTCCTGGCACTGTTGGAGCAGCTCCTGTACAAAATATTGGAGCATATGGCACTGAGGTAAGTGAGAGTATTTTCTGTGTGAAAGGCTATGATACACAAGAAAAGAAATGGAAGGAATATCACAATAGTGATTGCTTTTTCTCGTACAGGAAAAGTATTTTTCAAGGAATCAAATCTTTTTTGATTACTGAGGTTGTTTTTAAACTCAGTAAAGGTGTGCCAAAGTTGCCAATCTACGGAGCGCTAAAAAAAATTTTTGAAGAAAAAGAATCTATTTCGCCAGAAGAGCTTCGTACTGAAGTTATACGTATTAGAGATAGTAAATTACCAAGAATAAATGTGACAGCTTCTGTAGGCTCATTTTTTAAGAACCCTATCGTATCCCGCGCTGTGCTAGAAAAATTACGAGAGCAATTTGAAACTATCCCATCTTTTGCAGTAGATGAGGGGAAAGTCAAACTCGCAGCTGGTTTTCTGATTGAGTATTCTTGCAGCGAGATTTTTGAGTACAAAAATCTCGCGCTCTACGAAAAAAATAGGTTAGTAATGGTAAATCTTGGAGATAAAACTTCTCTTAGTGAGGTAATCGAGTATGCCACACTCATCAAAACACAAGTCAAAAAAAAATGTGGAGTTGAAATTGAAATTGAACCAGAAATACTTAGAGAAGTGTAAATAGGTGCGCTTAGTTGAGGAGATTTTTGAGTGAGATGTACGGAACTTTTCCTCATTTTACTATTAGACCAAAATAGATAAAAAGTAAGAGTGTAGTCCTTATGGCTACACTCTTACTTTTTTATATTGACTTTACTTTAATCTTTGACTGCCTTGCTTTGTCTATCTTTGGCATACGTATGATGAGTAGTCCATGTTTTTCAACTGCTTCTGCTTCCTCTATTTCTATTTCATGAGGGAGTAATATACTTCTTGAAAAAGGACCCCAGTAGAGTTCTTTGTAAAAATAATCATCTGGTGGTATCTGAGTGTTGGCATCTCTTCTTCCTTTAATGGTTATCATGTCGCGAGTAATAGAGAGATGAAGATCCTCTGGTTTTACTCCAGCAACCATGGCTTCAATAATGATTTCTGATTGTGTCTGATACACATCAACAGAGAGCTCTCCTTCTTCATCTTCTGAAACAGATTCTTCGACTACATGATGGACCTTTCGGGTAAGGGGTCTATCTTCGATAGCACGTTCTTCTCTACCACGTTTTTGAGTGGATCTAACAGGGAGGACTTCTTCTTCATCTTGTTCATCAACATCGAGATAAGTCTCTTCTTCATCTTCGACATTGATAGACCCAGCTAGTCTTTCAAAAAATGATTTCTTTTCTTTAAGCATAAACAAAATAGTAAGTTAGTGTGTATAAGGATAGTATACTCTCTTTTTTATTTGCATGTGAGAGTAATCCACAGAAGAGATGGATGGTTTAAGGTTAAACGTTTTAGAATACAGTTATTAGTTATTAGTTATTAGTTATTAGTTATTAGTTGAATCAGTTTCTAATTTAAGAAAGTAACGCCCGAAAAGGTACTACTTTCTTAAATTAGAATGGTTAACGTAGAACGTTTAACGGGGTCATCTACCATTTCGCTACCATCAGCATATCTTCACCATCATCCTTCAGGTATTTCCAGATTTCTTCAGTAATGAAAGGCATGAAAGGATGTAGTACTTTTATTTGCTCTCGAAGAAGGGTAAGAAGTAATTTCTGCGCACTATCCTTATCTTTATTTTCCATAATTCTCACTTTGTGGGTCTCAATAATCACATCACAGAATGTTTTCCAGAAGTAGTTATAGATTTTCTCAGAAGCAAGGTGAAGGCGATAGTTTTCAAGGTCACTTGCGATATCATTTTTGACTGCCTCCCACGCAGAAAGCAGTTGTGTATCTTCTTCTATGAGTTCTACAGTATCATCTTCAAAGTCTGCAGTTTTTTCTAAAACAAACCTTGTAGCATTCCATATTTTATTGGCGAAAAGTTTATAGGCTTTTACTTTATCTTCACCGAGCTTGAGATCATTCCCTGGGCCATTGGCTACCATGAGCGACATGCGAAGAGCATCAGTACCGTATTTTGCGGTAAGGTCACGAGGGTCGAGTACGTTGCCGATAGATTTGCTCATCTTTCTTCCTTGTGCATCTCGCACGAGTCCGTGGAGGTATACCTGTTTAAAAGGGACTTCATTTAATGCATAGGTCGAAAAGAGTATCATACGAGCTACCCAAAAGAAAAGTATATCGTGCCCGGTCTCAAGGAGATTCGTTGGGTGAAAGGTTTTAAGATCAAGCGTCTCATCTGGCCAGCCAAGTGTAGAGAATGTCCACATGCCGGAAGAGAACCATGTGTCCAGTGTATCCTCATCCTGTATCCAGCCGTCCCCAAGAGGAGCTTCAATACCAACAAACATTTCCTCATCTTTATACCAAACAGGTACTCGATGTCCATACCAGATTTGTCTTGATATACACCAGTCGCGGAGATTATCTATCCAGTGATGATAAACTTTCTCAAATCGGTCGGGGAGTATGTTCGTTCGTTTGCTTGCAACTGCGTCATGCATGAGTTTTTTGAGTGTGGTCGTGTTACTAAAATGCTTAAATTCTTTGTTCACTGCGATGAACCATTGCTTCATGATTTGTGGCTCAACGATACCACCACTACGCTCTGCAGTAGAAATATTATGAGTATAGTCTTCTATTTTTTCTACGAGATCTTTAGCTTGTAATTTTTCAACTATTTTATCTCTAGCATCTTTTATCTTCATACCAGCAAATTCTTGTGCGATAGGGAGAAGTTTTCCGTACTTGTCGATGATCTGTTCATAGTCCAGCTCATATTTTTTTGCGATGTCAAAATCAACGACCGAGTGCCATGGTGTGATTGTCATGACTCCTGTGCCAAACTCTGGATCAGCTGACTCATCTTTAATGATGGTTGCTTCGAGAGGTCCATTAATCCATTCGACCATCAGCTTGTCACCGTGCTTATATTCTTGGTATCTGACGTCATCTGGATGCATGACGACATATTTGTCACCAAATTTTGTTTCAGGTCGAGCTGTGCCGATAGTAAATGGTCCATATTTAAAATAATAAAACTTTGATTTTTCTTCAGTGTAAACGAGCTCATCATCGGAAATGGTAGTCTGGCCTTTTGGATCCCAGTTAACGATACGATTTCCTTTGTAGATAAGTCCATCTTCATACATTTTTTTAAACATCGTTTTCACTGCAATATTACGCTTTTCGTCGATGGTAAAAGCAAGCCTTGACCAATCAAGCGATGCTCCCATCGAGCGGAACTGAGAGAGGATTGTCGACTGACTTTCTTTTGCAAACTGGTTGATGCGACTCAACATCTCTTCTCGTCCTAAATCATGACGAGATTTTCCTTCTTCTTTCTGAATTTTTTTCTCTACTACTGATTGTGTTGCAATGGCAGCGTGGTCTGTACCAGGAAGCCAGAGCGTTTTCTTGCCATTCATGCGGTGAAAACGAATGAGAGTGTCTTGTATAGCGAGCATGATGGCATGCCCTGTGTGGAGTGTGCCGGTCACGTTCGGTGGTGGAAGGATGATGGTAAATGGTGTAGTTCGCTCTTTTCCATCTACCTTTGGTAGATTGTCTGGATTAAAGTAGCCACCCTTTTCCCACATAGTATAAAGTTGTGGCTCGACGCTCTCAGGATTGTACGGCTTTAATAATTGTTCGGGTACTATTTTCATATAGCTATTCTAACATAAAATAAAAAACGAAAATAAAAATGAGTGAGTGGTAAATGTCTAAATTTATCGCATACTTACAAGTACATTACTTGAAAGATGGATTTCCCACTAAAAAAGCAAATTTCTCTTTTTTGAGTAAACAGCTTTTAGTATAATGGTTTTTGGAGAGAGATTTTTTGAGCTGGATGCATTTATGGGAAAGTGCGCAGTGTTACGGATGGGCACAGAAAATAGTACAATTAATTGTACAGTAACTCATATTTATGGAACCAACAAACACACAAACTCAAACTACCCAAAATCAACCAGTAATAGAAGTAAACAAGATAGACTCAGTTATTAAGGACATGC
This sequence comes from bacterium, assembly GCA_043745785.1. Lineage (GTDB taxonomy): Bacteria > Patescibacteriota > Minisyncoccia > Phycocordibacterales > UBA5272 > UBA11704. Next base: position 5,960 of record JAYTSG010000009.1, read on the forward strand.
GTATCAGTCCAGAATGGATGATAACATTGGTACTCGCTTTCTTTCTAGGGGTAATTGGAGTTCATCGTTTTTATAATGGAAAAATAGGAACAGGTATTTTAACGGTTCTTACACTTGGAGGGTTTGGTATTTGGGTGATTATTGATTTAGTCATGGTACTTTTTGGTAAATTTACAAAAAAAGACGGAACACTTATTACAGTGAGAATGCTAGCATAATCAAGCATTGATTTATTTAAAAAACGATAATTTTGCTTGAGACAAAAGACTCTCTGTAGTATGCTCATTACATCATGAACAAAAAGCAGTCTACTATTTTAAAAAAAGGAGGAACTATCAGTAAAGAAGCGATGAAGAACGTTGCAAAAGTTATTGAAAAAGATAAGTTAACTAAAGGTATAGCGGACAAGGGTTCCGTAAAGCTTCCCGATCATCATTTTAAGCAAGTCAAGGTAAAACGTGGTCTCGCAGGTCTCGGTCTCTTTGCAGAGGAACCAATAAAAAAAGGAGAACTTATTATTGAATATATTGGCAATATCTTAAACAAAGAAGAATCAGAAGCTATTAAAAGTAATCAATACCTTTTTGAAATCAATCGTAATAAAACTATTGATGGTTCAGTGAGATGGAACATTGCACGCTACTGCAATCATTCTTGCGATGGTAACGCTGAAAGTGAAATCACTAAAGGGAGAATACTTATTCGTGCTACCAAGAATATAAAAACAGGGGATGAGATAGTGTATGACTATGGCGAAGAGTTCGTGAATGAGTTTATCTCTTCCAAAGGGTGTCGTTGTACCTCAAAGAAGCATAGCTATGGTGCAAAGGGCGCAGAGACTATGATAGACGTAGTAGGGATGAGTACAATAAATGTAAAAGAAATTGAAAGTTAATGAAAAATTCTTTAGTATTTATTTCTATAGTGAAGAATTTTCGGCTTTCACCACAGGGAATCAGATGCAACCTAAACATTGTATTGTAGAAATGACTTCGTCATTTCTTATATTTGCTCCCCAACATACTCTTGTGCGTAGCACCTAAGATACCCCACAAGTGTCAACGCGGAGCGTGCGAGAGGATAGCTCTGCTATGGGAGCTTCATTACAAAATATAACTCTCCATATTCCCTGACTTATACCACAGGGTGTTCTATGAGGAATAAAAAAAACGGCGCGCTTCTCCTCCATGGGGGAGGGAAAGCGCGCCGTCAGAGCAAGTCCATAGCATTGTCAATCAGTACCCTCCACGATGTTTCTTCCCTCCCTAACCCTGGGAAAGATGTAGTGAGGGCAGGCTGGGTGCTGATTCTCGAGACTTTGATATGGATAACTCAAAACTTATTTCGATACTGCGAACACTACCAAGCCAGGAGACTTACCAGTGATTCCCTGGCCAAAAGTAGTGACATAACTGAGAGTTACTGGTACTTTGTCATTGCTAGGAATGATGATGACAGGATATCTTCCGGTAGACTTGTTACCCAAGAGTAGCCAGCTTACCCCAAAAGTACTTAAAGTTTGCCTCGCATCATTTGCAAGATGCGAAATAATCTCAAGCATAATGTAAAGGGCTGGGGTCTTCACTTGAGGGTTAGTCATTTTTGCCTCCTTATATAGATCATCAATAGACTTGAGCTGTCGAGGATTTGTTATGACCATGATGCAGTGCGTAGGATTTTCTGCCGTCAGAGTACTTCCTACGCCACTCAACTCTTCAAGCTCACCATGCGACACATGAATGACTTCTTTTTCGTCAGCTTGTGCTATTGCAGCCAAATATGGCTCAACCGCCTCAGACATCCTTGCATACTGAGTATAGGGTAATGTTGATATGCAAATAGTTGAGCTTACTTTTTTGATGAGTTCAAACTCAGGGTTTGTTACCCCTTGTTCACGAATAAAGCCGGCAAGCAGTGAAACAAAAACAGTCGCCCGTTGATTTTTATCTTTTAGAAAGACTGAGGAATCTATTACTCTTTCAGTTATTTTCTTCGTTGACATAGTTATCCCTTATAAGACTGAACTTTTTTTGCTAAGAGTCTATGCCTGTATAAACAAGCAAGTCTAACATGTATTTAATCATACTATAGTAATAATAAGAAAGTTATATTGACAAACTGTCAATTACATTCTATAAACTAAAAATACTCAGCATAAATTAATTTAAAAAGACTTACTCCATAAGAGTTATTTAGATTTAGAAGCATTTCAGGGTAAGAAAAAATTAAGTTTTTAGTTGTCATAATTAGCGTTAAGTATACGTTTTACCGTCTTTTTACTTGTTCTCTTTATGGAAGTGTCTCTTTTCTTTACAGAAAATAAGAGCTTTAGTGTCAAATTCTTTAGTGCTAATGTCTTTCTTCGGACTTACTCCACCGAGTATCATGTGTAATACATAGGGTTACACCATCCAAAGAGTATAGTTGTTTACTTGACTACCATTGAGTTACGCTACGTCCCCAGACTGACTTTATGGGGTTACATGCGACTAAAAGTAGTGAGTAACATTTTATTTAACCATCAAACTAAATCTGTCTTAGACCAAAGCTCTGTTGTGTTCCTTGTGAATAGATGAGTAAGTAGAATAAACTTTTTTTAAAAGTCATATCTCTCTATTGTAACGGAATTTTGCTATCCACGCTGTAATATATTTAATATTGAGTCTTTTTAGTCTCTATTTTAAAATCGTGTTAGTGCGTATGAGTAGCTTAATAGACTTGATCTAAGGGGTAATTAGACAGTTTATGAGTAACATTTTTAATCTTAGTACTGACGTTTTGTTTTTTATTCTGCAAAAATACTCCGTAGAGTAAACAAGAGATATGTAGTAAGATTGTGTGTTGTACTGAGCACACAACAAACATCGAAGATGTTTGTCCGATACAACGCTCGCATTGTATCGGACACCTTGTGGCATGAGTCTAGGGATGTTTATTTTACATACTCTATGTATGCTTTTTTATATTACCTCTCTATTTTAAACGGGTATCTCTGTGCTACTCACAAAATTATTTATTTTATTTATATGCATATGCAAAGTATTTGCATATAAATAAAAAAAGTTATCCACAATTTTTTTTATAATATGCTTGTACGTTATCTGCGAAATGAGATACTTATATACAGAGAGTTTGTGTCGCTAAGGTCGTCGTCATTAACTTAACTCTCTTATTTATATAAACAATAAAAATAACAATTATGGCAGTAAAAAAAGTAGCAAAAAAAGTTGCAAAGAAGGTGGTAGCAAAAAAAGTAGCAAAGAAGGTGGTAGCAAAAAAAGTAGCAAAAAAAGTTGCAAAGAAGGTAGCACCAAAGAAAGTTGCAAAGAAGGTAGTTTCAAAGAAGAAATAGTTTCTCTTAAGTTTCTCACAAAAAACGCATCATTCCCACGATGTGTTTTTTGTTTGGTATACTTATTGCTATGAAAGAAAGTAATCCATTTGAAGAAGAAAATATAGCGGTACAGTGGATATCCTCAGTCGAAGGAGAGAGAGGTTTAATGCGAGACAATAAAATATACCCTTCTCTACAAAAATGGTTTGAAAAAACTTCAAAAAGTGTGGTCGTGGATATTGGATCAGGTCAGGGGATTTGTTCTTCGAAAATATCTGGCTACTCCCGCTACATAGGCGTTGAACCATCATCATTTTTAGTTGCAAGAGCAAAAGAATTATATTTTTCCCCAGAGAGAGACTTTCTGGAGGGAGATGCCTATGCGCTGCCACTTTTAGGCACAAGCTGTGACAATGCATTCTCAATCAATGTCTGGTTTCATTTAGAAAATCTACAAAAAGCGAGTGAGGAGCTCGCAAGGGTTTTAAAAAGAGGGGGAAAGTTTTTCATCCATACGGCTGATGGTGACGCATTAGATTTTTGGAAAGCATGTTATATTAATCCACAGATTCAGGGTAAAAAAATGACAGGTGAAGTCAAAGTTCCCATAAATAATCTTTCGGTAAATACTTTTTATATGTACGACAATGCTGAAGTTTTTAGTGCACTAGAGAAAGCTGGGTTGAAAATTTTAAATGTTACTAAACTTGGGCTTCCAGAAAAAGAGAAACCAATCTTTATTGCTATTGAAGGAGAAAAAATACTATAGGCGCAATGATTAAGAATAAAAAAATTATCTTTTTTGATGGAGATAGAGACGTCGTCAACGCGGAGATATTTCCTTAAAAATAGTTCCTCTTAAGTTTCTTACAAAAAACGCATCATGTACGCGTGCGCTTTTTGTTTGGCATACTCACCCTATGGAAGAAATAAAAGAAATTGAAGCGAAAGCAAAACTAAAAAATAAAGATGAAATTTCCTTCGTATAAGAGAAGTAAATGGTACGTACGAATTTACTTTAAAACAGTCTCAATCAAATGAACTCGATGTTATAAAAAGAACGATAGAGATCTCTGATAAAAAAGCTCTCCACGACATCCTTCTCTTCTTGGGTTTTAAAGAAATCATTACGGTCACGAAAGAAAGGCGTCACGCATCATATAAAGAATGGATACTTTGCTTGGACGAAGTAGAAAATCTCGGTTCATTTCTAGAAATAGAATATATTGGGACTAAAAATGTAGAGATCGTACAAAAAGAAGAGAAAGATTTTTTGAAAACGCTTCTGATTTCTGAAGAAGATATTGTTCTTTCTGGATACCATGCGATGTTATGTCAAAAACTTTTCTCAAAAGACAGTGAAAATAAGGGTAAAAAGTGGAGTACAAGTGTTTTTTTTATGGTATAATTAGGTACTTATGTCACTACTTACAAAGATTTTCCCGAAAGAAGAAGAGCGTCTTGTTAAAAAACTTACCCGCGAGGCAGAGGCAGTATTTCTCCTTGAGGAAGAGTTTAAAACGCTCACTCCAGATGGACTTAAAGAAAAAAGCGCACTACTTCGAGGCAGGGTTATGCAAGCTATCGATAGCAAAGATGGGCAAGAGAGGAAACTCGCTGAGACAAAAATCTTAGACGAAGTGCTTCCTGAGGCTTTTGCTCTCGTCCGTGAGGCTGCGCGCCGTACACTTCATATGATGCACTATAAGGTACAAGTAGTTGGAGGTATACTTCTTCATCGTGGTAATATCGCAGAAATGAGAACAGGAGAAGGAAAGACTTTAGTAGCAACTCTACCTGCGTATTTAAATGCGCTCACTGGGCGCGGAGTGCATGTGGTGACGGTCAACGACTACCTTTCACGTCGTGATGCCGTATGGATGGGGCAGGTATATCACGCTCTCGGTGTTAGTGTCTCTGTCATCAATCACCAGTCATCATTTACCTATGACGCCCTCCAAGCAGGAACCGCTGTCGAAGAGACAGAAGAAACGAAAGCAGAAGAAAGCTTTAAAGTTATGTACGAATTCCTCCGCCCAGCTTCTCGTAAAGAGGCGTATGCTTGTGACGTCACCTACGGTACCAATAATGAATTCGGTTTTGATTATTTGAGAGACAATATTGGCTATGATGAAGGAAGTCTCGTCCAAAGAGGTTTTCATTACGCTATCGTCGACGAAATAGACTCGATACTGATTGATGAATCTCGTACACCACTGATTATCTCTGCTCCAGCTCGTGAGTCAAGCGAAGAATATAAACGGTTCGCACGTATTGCTGATGAACTTGAAGAAGGTCCTCATTATACTGTTGATGAAAAACAGCGAGCCATTTCACTTTCCGAAGAAGGTATTGAACGCGCAGAACTTCTTCTTGGAGTTAAAAATATCTATACTACTGAAGGCATGAAACATGTGCATCATTTAGAGACTGCCATCAAAGCAAAGGCTCTCTTTTTACTTGAAAAAGAATATGTGGTGAAAAATGGAGAGGTAATTATCGTCGACGAATTTACTGGGCGTATGCAACCAGGGAGACGTTGGTCAGACGGACTGCATCAAGCTGTCGAGGCTAAAGAAGGTGTTGAGGTGAAAGAAGAGTCGAGGACACTCGCTTCGGTGACTTTTCAAAATTATTTTAGATTTTACGAGAAACTTGCTGGCATGACCGGTACCGCAGAGACATCGAAAGAAGAATTTTATAAAGTGTACGGCTTGCCCGTAGTTCCTGTGCCAACACACAATGCTATTCGTCGTAACGATCACAGTGATCTTATTTTTCAAAATGAAAAAGGAAAGTGGAAAGCGCTTTCAAAACGTGTAAAAGAATTGTATGAAAAAGGTCAGCCAGTATTGATCGGCACTATTTCTATCGAGAGAAATGAACTTCTTTCTAAATATCTTGAAAGAGAGGGAGTGCCTCATGCTATCTTGAACGCTAAGAATCATGAAAGAGAAGGAGAAATAATCGCTGAAGCGGGAAAAAAATCTGCAGTCACTATTGCTACGAACATGGCAGGGCGCGGTGTGGATATCAAACTCGGCGGACCACTAGCGACACAAGCAGAAAAAGAAGCTGTGATAGGTCTCGGAGGGCTTTTTGTCATTGGTACTGAGCGTCACGAGGCACGTCGTATCGACAATCAGTTACGAGGTCGGGCAGGTCGCCAAGGTGACCCTGGTGAGACACAATTCTTTGTGTCTCTTGAAGATGATCTCATGCGTGTCTTTGGTGGAGAAGGTGTCAAAAATATGATGGGTAAAATTGGTCTTCCTGAAGATGAAGCAATACAATCAAGATTTGTCTCGAAAGCTCTTGAAAGTGCTCAAGAAAAAATCGAAGGATTTCATTTTGATTCTCGTAAGCACACTCTTCAATATGACGACATACTGAATGTGCAGCGTAAAAGTGTGTATGAAAAACGTAAAAAGATTTTAGCTGGCGACGTAGTGTATATCGATGGACTTATTACTGAACTTGAAGAAAAAAAACCTGGTATCAAAGTACTTCTTGAAGAAAAGTATGAGAAGTTTGGACAAGACTCAGTGCGCTATACTTTCTCTGTTATGCTTCTTCAAATTATAGATGCTTTCTGGATGGAGCATCTTGATGCTATGGAACATCTTCGCCAAAGTGTGGGACTGCGTGCTTATGGTCAGCGTGATCCTCTCGTTGAGTATAAGAAAGAGGCGTTACATATGTATAAAGGTCTTGATGGTCAAATTAAAAATGACGCTATTCTTTTTATTGAAAATATGGAAAGTATCTTTACCGTAAATAGAGCAGCAGAAGGTAGAGAGATGCCGACTAATGTTTCGCTCTCTACAACGGCGACAAATATTTTAACTGCTTCTGGCGATATACAATCTCCCGTCAAGAATATTCAAAGCGCTTCTACTCCTTTAGAAACTGAAAAATATGGTAGAAATGATCTCTGTCCTTGTGGTAGTGGAAAGAAAGTGAAAAAGTGTGATTGTCAAGAGTTTGGACATTTGAGGAAGTGAGGAAGATAGTCGTTCTAGGCTGTTGGTATTTTTGATTAGTTAGACACAAAGTATGGTCGTAAAACGACTGTGTCTGTGTTATTTTAGTGCCCCTATGTTATTCTGGAATTTCACTATGCATTCTGTGAAATGTCTGATTTAGTAAAATCACGTATGACGCTGGGATCTAGGTTCGCATCTTGTTTGTAAGTAAAAAATATATAATCCAGGTCTGGATCCCAGAATTTTTGGTTACAAAAATTCTGGGATGACATTCTTGTTGATACTCAGTCAATTAAATGTAATCTCGGCAATAAAAAATCTCTCTACCCTCAGTAGGCTCTTTCACTTTATGATAAACTACATCCTATATAAATAGCAACAACATCATGAAAGAACTCGCTAAAAAAATTATCATTGCCATTTTGAATTGGGAGGCACTACGTGTCCTTAAAAAGAAAAAACCATTTGTCATTGCTGTCACGGGGAATCTCGGTAAAACTTCTACTAAAGATGCCATCTATGCCGTCATGAAGGAACATTTTCATGTGCGTCGTAGCGAAAAAAGTTTCAATAGTGATTTTGGAGTACCTCTCACTATTTTAGGAGAAAAAAGTGCGTGGAGTCACCCGCTCAAATGGCTAGGTATTATGTATCGTGGATTTTTTGTGGCAAATGATGCGCAGTATCCGACGCATCTCGTGCTCGAAGTCGGAGCGGATAAGCCGGGAGACATAGAAAATGTTTCCAAGTGGCTGAAGCTCGATATAGCCGTCATGACACAATTTGCTGAAGTTCCTGTGCATGTAGAATTTTTCAAAGATAGAAATCATCTTGTCAAAGAAAAAGAATATTTACCCAAAGCGCTCGATAAGGAAGGACTCTTTATTTACAATGCTGATGATCATGACTCGGTGCTGATGAAAGACAGAATCAAGCGCCGCCATCTTTCCTATGGCATAGAGACCGTCTCAGACGCGTACGCTCATGACATTACTTTTTATGGTGAGCCAGATGGTACCGAGGCAAAGGCTGTCGTCCGTAGTGAAGAGGTGACGCTCGTTCTCCCTGAAGTGCTCGGTAAGAGTTCTGTTTATGCGGCCCTCCCTGCGCTTCTCATTGCGAAAGAACTAAACATTCCGCTTTCCCTTGCGGTAGCTTCCATTCGTGATGAAGAAAAACCAAAAGGTCGTATGAGAATACTTTCTGGGATGAATGATTCTATTATTATCGATGATACCTATAACTCTTCGCCCAAGGCGGTGACTCATGGTCTCAAATCTCTTGAGTCCCTTGAAATAAAAGGACGTAAGATTGCAGTCTTAGGTGACATGCTTGAGCTTGGCCTCCATACCAGAGATGAGCATTACAAAGTGGGAGCACTGGTAGCTAAGAGTGCTCATATGCTCATCACTGTCGGCGTGCGCTCACGTTTTATTGCAGAAGGTGCGCTCGATAATGGTATGTCCGATGTACATATACTCGAATGTGACAATGCTATTGATGCAGGCAGAGAACTAGCACAGCTCATTCGCGAAGGTGATCTCATTTATGTCAAAGGGTCACAAAGTATGCGTATGGAAAAGGCAGTGAAAATGATATTGCGGGCCGAACATGATCCAGATAAGCTACTGGTAAGGCAAGATAAAGAGTGGTTACTGAAGTAGCTCCTTCACAAGTAATAGATAGTGTGATACCATTGTCTAACTTGTGTGTACGGGAGATTCTCTCTCGTATGCTCCAAGTGTGTCAGGATGGAGAAAAATCAAATGAATTTGACAATCTCAGGTCATCACATTGATGTGACGCCCGCACTCCGCCAGTGTGTCATCACCAAACTCGACCGGATTATCCGGCACTTCAGCCAAATGATCAACATCACTGTTCTGCTGACGGCTGAGAACTTGAGGGAGGGTCGACGGCAAAAAGTTGAAATCACCATCTGTGCCAAGGGTAAGAAGATCTTCTTGAAGCAAGTGAGCGAGAGCATGTACTCAGCTATCGACCAACTGATGAGCAGGCTCGATACCCAGGTCTGTCGGCACAAGGGCAAGGTGCAAAAACATGACCGTAAAAATTCCAGGTGGAAACAATGTCAGGAAGCCGATGTTGTCACTGTCGGTACAACTGAGATTCCTTTTGTACCGTCAGGTCGTCCGGCAATCGTACTCGGTGATTTCACCGTTGCGAGCGCAAATGAACCGGCTTACGAAGTGATTCGTCGCGCGATGCATCCACTAGGTGTCAGTGCTCCTACGGCCACCTCTACTGCCTGACCACCCAAGCGACTCACCCTCGCAAAAACTCCGCCCTTTCTCCGGGCGGTTTTTCTTTTATATCTCCACTAAATAGTAGAGATAATATTCCTATAAAGAAAACATGGTCATGGTTTAAAGACGATATGAAATTTACAGCAGAGTCTGGAATACCCTTAAGTCTTGGTAATTTCTATAAACTACTACAAAATACTTTTTATTATGGAAGATTTGAGTACCCTAGAGATTCAGGTAATTGGTACAATGGTGCACATAAGCCAATCATATCAAAAGATATTTTTGACTTAACCCAAGAAAAGATTAAGAGTCAAATACTAGAAGCACGTCACGGGCAGAAAGAATTTGCTTTTACCAAGATAATGACTTGTGGGTTATGTGGTTCAGGTATTACGGCAGATGAAAAGTTCAAACATCAACAAAATGGAAATGTGCATCGTTGTGTATATTACAGATGTACTAGAATAAGAGATCAGAATTGCAAGTATACAGCTATCAATGAAGATGACCTTACAGAACAATTGAAAGGTTTACTTGACGATGCTGATATTCATACAGTTTCAATGAAGGAGAAAATAACAAGAGAAGTAAAAAGATTTAAGAAGTTTGAGTATATGTTACTGGGAAATAAAACACCTGTCGCGGTAAAAGACATAGACATTAGAAACTATGCAAAGTTTATTTTACAGGAGGGAGACATAGAAGAAAAGCGAGAACTATTAAGGTGTTTAAAGAGTGGAATAGTCTTAGATAACAAAAAGATTTCACTTAAAACTTATTAGACTAAGTCTATTTATTGTATAATTTTCAACATATGAAATCGTAGAAGTTCTTTCAATTTCAAGTTTAGCATCTATCGCTTATTTTTTATGAAGAAAATGTACAGAGACTGGTATTTAGTATATTGATATCATCCTCATAATTTCTTCATAATTAAAGTATAATATGACTAGATATGAGAATACTTATTGTTGAAGACCAAGAAAAACTAGCAAACTCTATTAAAAAGGGATTGGAGCGTATTGGCTATGCAGTAGATATGGCACATGACGGAGCAAAAGGACTTCGTATGATAGAAGCGATGCCAGACCACTTTGACTTGATACTGCTTGATATTATGCTTCCTGAAATTGATGGACTTACAGTATGTAAGCGATTACGTGAAAAACATAATATGGTTCCAATCTTAATGCTGACAGCTAAAGATACACTTGATGACAAAATAAGTGGTCTTGATGTTGGAGCAGATGACTATCTTGTTAAGCCATTTGAATTTGATGAACTAACTGCACGAATGAGGGCACTACTTCGTCGTCCAAAAGTTGCTCTTGAAGTAGAATTGAGTGGATCAAAAATAACACTTAATACCGCAAAATATATTGTTGAAAAAAATGGTAAAGAAGTGAAATTAACCTCAAAAGAGTTTGCAATACTAGAACTCTTTTTGCGAAATAAAAATCAAGTACTCCATCGCGACAAAATAATTGCCCACGTCTGGGATTTTAACTATGATACCTTTTCAAATATTGTTGATGTGCATATAAAAAATCTACGAAAGAAACTACAAAGTAAAAATGAAGATATTTTTGAAACAGTACACGGAGTTGGTTATAGATTTAACGCATAATATATGAAAAATAATATCTTCCAAAAAGCTCGAATAAAACTGACTCTCTACTATATTGGGATTATGGCAGTTATTCTTTTTACTTTTAGTAGTGTTTTGATATTTACTATTGAATCAAAAATAAGGCAAGGATTTAGAGATAGAATTATCATGACAGAAACAGAGGGAGATCCAGTTCAAAATACAAGTGATGATATAGAAATGCTCATATATATTGTAGATGGAATACTCTTAGTCATCATAGGTTTTTCTAGTTACTTTCTTGCAGGGAAAACATTAAAACCGATCAAAGAAGCACTCGATGCGCAGAAGAAATTTTCTGCCGATGCATCGCATGATTTGCGTACACCACTTGCAATTATGACTACAGAATCAGAAGTTATACTACAGAATAAGAGTGCGTCTACGGACGAATTACGAAATACTATTGGGAGTAACCTAGAAGAAACTAAAAAGATGTCCAAGCTTGTCAACGATTTATTGCTTATTTCTAGGGGAGATAATCAAGCTTCAATATATTCATATACTGAAATAAACTTACACAAATTTATTAGTGCAACTGTAGCCAAAATTAAACCACAAGCAGAAAGTAAGGGGTTGGGGTTGAATCTATGTGAATACAAAGAAATACTAGTTACCATAGATGAAGATAACTTTGAAAGAGCGATTCTCAATATTCTTCAAAATGCTATTAAATATAGTGAAGTTGGAAGTATTAGTATTGAACTAAGCAACACTATTAATAGTATATATATAGTAATCAAAGATACGGGAGTAGGTATAAATCAAAAAGATTTATCGTATGTGTTCGACAGATTTTACAAAGCTGAACATTCAAGAAATGATTCATCTTCATCTGGTCTTGGTTTACCTATCGCAAAACTGATAATAGAGGAGCATATGGGAAGTATTGCAATTGAGAGTGAAGTTAATAAAGGAACTATCGTAACTATTATTTTATCAAATAAATAACTCATGTATCCCTTATATAAAGATACCAGAGCCCTCTGGCTAAAACTAAAGATAGATAAACAGTTTAGAAATAACTTACTAAAGACTATAGTAGTGAGCGCATTATTTTTCTGGCTATTATTCTACCTTGGATCTGAAGCAAAAGAAGCCAACTTCCTCACTCAAGCAAAAGTACAACATTTTATTTTACAGTATGGCTACTTTTCTTGGCTTGTATACATAGGAGTACTCTTGGTTGCTATCATGTCTCCCTTGCCAGATACCCCTATAGTATTAGCTGGTGGTTTTATCTTTGGACCATATGTGGCTATTCCTTTAACAATCATTGGACAAGTACTCGGATCAACTGTTGATTTTTATCTCGCAAGAAAATTAGGAAGAAGTTTTGTCACTAAGAAGTTTCCTAAGGCAACCAGCACTCTCAATGCATACAGCCATAAACTTGGCTGGCAAACAGTATTTCTTATGAGGCTTACCCCAACATTATCTTTTGATATTTTAAGCTATGCAGCAGGTCTTTCAACGATACGATACAAGTCCTACATACTTGCCACTCTCTGCGGTATGATACCTTTGAGTATAATAACTGCCTTGCTTGGTTATAGTGCTGGGCTTCATTCAAAAATGTCACCTATAATAATACTTATTATAGGTGCGATTACCATTACTGTTGTATTTTTCCTTTTTAAAAAGATAAATAAAAAGCCTTAGTTGTTCATTATTTCCTCATAGTATATTTGTATAGTTATAATAATTCATACTCGTCATATGAATAATTATTAGTAAGTTAATTACAAATATAACTATGAAAAAAACAAAATTACCCATGTTCGCATTAGGAGCATTATTGCTCGGAGCAGGAGGATCAATCGCTGTACAGACATTTGCACAGACACCAGAACTTGTTCAAAGAAGTGCAGTAGTTTCAAACCAAACTATTGACCAGAAAGACGATCAAGGAAATGATGTCGAATCAAATAATGATCAAGAGGATGTTGTACCAGCAAGTATTCTCGCTCAAGTTAAGATAACTGAGACGCAAGCAAGACAAATTGCCTTAAGTGCAAATCCAGGGACAACCATAAAAACAATTGTCATTGGAGACGAAGACGGTAAAGCAATTTATGAGGTTGAATTATCTAACAATACAGAAGTTAAAATTGATGCAGTAAATGGTGCTACTTTAAAGGCTGATAAAGAGGATATGGATGTTGAGAATGACCACACTGACAAGAAAGATGCTCGAGGAAATGATGTTGAGGAAAATGATAGTCCTGATGCAAACGATTAGTCGATACTATTACTAAATATAACTATAAAAATACATGAAATATAAAAGACAACTCGTAAGCGGTATGTTTGCTCTAACTCTATTAGTTACTGGTTCATCTGCATTTGCAGCTGATATTCCAGTAATAGGATCAAAGATGATGCAACAGACTAATCAAGTAAAAATGAAGTCTGGTGTTAGTAAGGATAGGATAGTTGATGCAAAAGATGCGAATGGTAAAGATCTTGAAACAAAAGATGATACAGTAAAAAAAGTATCAACTATAAAGAAACATAAGAAAGCTCACACCATGAAAGTAAAAAATACATCCACTATTTCTACTACCCCTGCAACTAAGCCACTCCCATAAATATCACTTTTGACAGAGTATTAAAAAACACCTTTGAGAGGTGTTTTTTAATACGTCACTCCGGGAATAACAAATAATTTATCAAGACTTAAAGTAAAAGTTTTTTACTTGTTTGCATATTTTCTATTAAGTAACTGATCTGCTAGTTCATATAATTTATCTTAGCATTTTTATACAAGTAAAAATATCTACCAAAAATTGTAATTCACGCTTTCCTCATAACTTTATTTTATTATAGAAACATATGACACAAACAACAAAAGACTTACTGATAAAAGTCCCTGCAGTAACACTTGGATTTTGGATTATTAAAATCCTCTGTACAACGCCTGGGGAAACTGGTGGAGATGCATTTTCTATGACATTGAATCTCGGATATCTTGTGAGTACTGGTATATTTGCAATACTACTTATCGGGCTTGTAGTTGCACAAATAAAAGCAAAAACATTTAAACCATGGCTGTACTGGGCAACAATTATCGCATCTACTACCGCAGGTACCACGCTTGCAGATTTTGCTGATAGATCGCTTCATATTGGGTACACTGGTGGATCATTATTACTTCTCTCTTTACTACTCATCACATTATTTGCGTGGAAGAAAAGCACCGGCACTATTTCAGTAGATAGTATTTCAAATCCAAAGAGTGAAATGTTCTACTGGACGGCCATTACTTTTTCTCAAACATTAGGAACTGCACTTGGAGACTGGTTTGCTGATACCAATGGTCTTGGGTATTTGCATTCTGCATTTGCTTTTGGGGCGTTACTTTTGTTTGTAACATTTCTTTATTTTAGAACCAAGGTTTCAAAAGTCGTGCTTTTTTTGGCAGCGTTTATCCTTACTCGACCACTTGGTGCAGTAGTTGGTGATTTCCTTGATAAGCCCTTTGCGAAAGGCGGACTTGATATTTCAAGACCAATGGTATCTCTAATACTTCTTGTTGCAATAGTTATTTTAATTGCAGTACTTCCACAGAAAGCAAGCATTCTAAACACGCATAAAGTATGAAAAAATATCTTTGGCTAATACCATCACTCTATGTCGCATTTGAATTCGGGGGAAAGTTTTTTGAAGTATTAAATGACAATACAGAAATCACAAGTATCATTTCTGTTATAAAACCACTATCTGGAATAGCTGGATACCTTTCGTATTTTCTGACTAGCTTTGATTTTTTGGTTGCAATATCACTTCTTGTCTTTTCTTGCTTTGCAATAACTAAAAAATATCACAAATATATATTTATATGGACTATTATTTGGCCATTTATACCTGCTTCTTTTAGATATTTTGGAGGAGTCGGGGATTTTGAAGTAATTCAAGTTTTAAGTATTTCGGTCTCCGCATTTATAGCATACATTTTGTATGAAAAATATTACAATTCATAATTTCCTCATAACTATTATATATACTTTCTTATATGAATATCACAACTAAAAAGTTACTCAACAAAGTCCCAGAGGTTACAGCATATTTCTGGATTATTAAAATACTCTGTACAACAGTTGGAGAAACAGTAGCTGATTTTCTTAATGTGAAGCTGAGTTTTGGCCTTACAGGGACTTCTATAGTTATGGGTATTCTTTTGGCTGTCGTTCTCATCTTTCAATTCAAAGCAACAAGATACATTCCTACGGTCTACTGGTTAACTGTGGCACTTGTGAGTGTTTTCGGAACATTGGTAACTGATAATCTGACTGATAAACTTGGTATTCCTCTTGAAACAAGCACGGTCATCTTCAGTGTGCTTCTTGCTCTTACATTTATCATTTGGTATCTCAAAGAAAAAACACTTTCAGTTCACAAGATTGTTACAACGAGACGAGAAGTTTTTTATTGGCTCGCAATTCTCTTCACCTTTGCGCTCGGTACTGCGTCAGGTGACCTAATGGCAGAAGGACTTGCTTTAGGTTACTTTACTACAGGTATTATTGTTGCTTCAGTTATCGCTATCACTTCAATCGCTTGGAAATTAAGATTAAACTCAATCCTTTCATTTTGGGTGATATACATCATGACACGACCACTCGGTGCTTCAATTGGGGACTTTCTTTCTCAACCGACAAATCATGGAGGATTAGGACTTGGAGCGACGGTAACAAGTCTTGTCTTCGTTGTAGGCATTGTTGCTATTGTTACCTATCTCTCATCAACAAAGCGTGATGTAATTGCATTTTCTAAAACAGAATATATAGACGAATCAAAAGAAAAGGGGGGTTTGTGTCAGACTGCCATGGTTTTATTGTTGTTTCTTATTGTTGGTGGAACAGGATATCATATCTTACATACCCAACTTCAAGCAAAGATAGATGCACCGACAAGTACCGCAACTTCCACGATAACTTTTGCCTCACCTCTTGGTGATCTATCTTCCTTCAGGATTGTTACCCAAGATACTCTTGATAAACTAAATGCTAATGATCAGTCTGGTGCTACTGCTCGTATTAGTGATTTAGAATATGCGTGGGACCAAGCTCGACCAATACTTAAAGCAAAAAATAGTACAGAATGGACTAAGGTTGACGGAAAGATAGATACTGTGCTTCGTGAGCTACGAGGAGTGAGTCCAAATCAAGTAAGTGAAAAGTCTGCACTGGAAGCATTGCTTACAGTTCTTAAATAGTAAGGTATGCACTACCCTTCTCGTGCTAGCTGTTGATGGTGACCCTACAGAGAGTCGAACTCTGCTTCCATCCTTGAGAAGGATGTGTCCTAACCGATAGACGATAGGGCCGTTTGAGGCTTTACTTTTTTTAAAAGTCTTAAAAACCAGTAAGCGAAATAATAGCACATTTTTTACATTATTGCAAGTAAGCCTTATTCTATAAGCCTTTTAAGGACTTATCCTTTGACAGACTAATGTTTTTGTGATAAAATACTTGACAAAGAGTGTTCGTTGTGCTAGAATGTTATTACACAATTATAAAAGCTTTATGTCAAATACCGATTAGGTATTTTCATTTGCTTAAACAAATCCAGAGATGATCCGTTCCGGAAGCGTAATCCGGATACCATGACAAAACAACTATACAAAGCAGGTCAAGTGATGGCATTCGTTCCAATGATGATAATGCCAGGAGCTTCTCTTGCTATCAAAGATGTTTCAATAACAAAGGCACCAGTAACAAGGAATGTTGTTGAAAGATCTAAGGAAGAAATCCGTAAGGAGCGTGCAGCTGCTATTAATAAATACTTTAGCGACAAAGATATGCCTCTCTATGGAAAAGGTTTACAATTCGTGCTCGTTGCTGAAAAGTACGGACTCGATTGGAGACTACTTCCTGCCATCTCTATTCGTGAAAGTTCTGGAGGAAGACAAGACTGTGGTAACAATCCATTTGGATGGGGATCATGTAAGCTCCATAATTTTAAGTCATATGATGAGGCTATCGAGATTGTCGGTAAACACTTAGGGGGTGCAGCTGAATCGACTTCGCGTTATTATGCTGGAAAAACTTCTGCTGAAAAATTGTATTATTATAATGGCTCAGTAGAGCCTGCATACCCAGGAGAAGTACTCGGAATCATGGAAGACGTCGAGATGAGACTTGAATAATATTCTGTCAGTATCGTACAGAGGGTCAATTCAAATAAATCGCGTACCGAAAGGTTCGCGATTTGTTTTTGTTGAGTAGTGAGAGAAATAGACTTGTTCCTAAATAACAACGTTGTTATTTAGGAACAAGTCTAACATGCTATACTTTTTTGCATATGGAAATACTGCTTTTAATTGTCGGGTTTGTTATTGCGTTACTGCTTTTTATTATTTTACTACGACAAAATACAAAAGGTAGAATGAATGAAGATAAATCTTTTTTCATGCTTCAAGATCAATTAGAGAGAATGACAAAAACTATGGACGAGAGACTGCATCGCTCTTCTAGTGAGCTTCATCAAGTACTACACCGTCAAGATAGTGAGGCGAAGAAGCTTATCACGGATATCACTAAAGAATTAACTGAAGTTAAAGAAGGAAATAAACAAGTGTTTTCTGTGACAGAACAGTTACAGAATTTAGAAAAAGTGCTGACTCATCAAAAACAGCGTGGCAACTTAGGTGAAGTACAATTAGAAAATATACTTTCAAACATGCTTGCTCCAGGGCAGTACGAAATGCAGTATCGCTTTGAAACAAATGAAGTAGTGGATGCAGTGATACATACCAAAGATGGTATTATTCCTATAGATGCTAAATATTCACTGGATAATTATCAGCGTCTCATGAGTGCTGATGGCGAAGATGACACGCTTTATTTTAAGAATGAATTTAAAAAAGATATACAAAAAAGAATTGATGAGACGAGTAAATATATTAAGCCTGAAGAGGGTACCTTGCCTTTTGCTTTTATGTTTATCCCCGCTGAGGGGATATATTATGATCTCCTGATTAATCAGACAGCCAAAGGGTCTGCGAGTTCGCAGAACCTTATTGAATACGCGTATAATAAAAAGAAGGTCATCATTGTTTCGCCGACTACTTTTTATGCGTACTTACAGTCAGTGCTTTTTGGTTTTAAAGCATTTAAAATAGAAGAGAGTACTAAACATATACAAGCAAGAGTTGAAGAGCTGGGTAGACATATTGCGGTATATGAGGACTATGTGAAGAAGCTCGGTGTGACACTCGGAACGGCGGTCAGCCATTACAATGCATCGTACAAAGAATTGAAGAAAATTGATAAAG
Organism: bacterium; assembly: GCA_043745785.1. GTDB lineage: Bacteria > Patescibacteriota > Minisyncoccia > Phycocordibacterales > UBA5272 > UBA11704. Next base: position 24,477 of record JAYTSG010000009.1, read on the forward strand.
ATGTGACGAGGATAACAGGGAGTAGCGTTGGTATCGAGCCAGAATTGTTAGAGAAGCCAATGTTTGAGGAGGAATAGGAAATGTAAATGAAAAGATAAGCATAAAAAACGGACTGTGAAGCTAAGCCTTCACAGTCCGTTTTGTTTTTACTTTCATGACTTTTTCCATTCATGATACGTAAAAGCGGTGACAATGATGATGCCAAATTGACCAAAAAAGAGAAGGAGGAAGAGCTTGGTTAAGAGCCCTAATTCTTGGTCGAAGATAGCTCTGTGTGCTTCAAGGCAAGTATTTTTGAATTGCCAAGCACCAGTACGTTTTCTGTTTCTTTTAAGAATATCGATAAATCCTGCGAGTAAAGTCACCCCAATATTGAGGCTAAAAACTAACAGGAACCAGACTGGTAAGTTATCTTTCAAAAAGTCTCTCATCGGGTTTCCTTTGCAGAGTTTAGAGTAACTCTAACACTTTTTAGTATTTTTGAAAGTGAGTAATAGACCCCTTATAAAAAAAGCTTGCGAATCTTTGAGAAATGCGGTATAATTTGCCTACTATGGATTTTGCAGTCATTAAAACAGGTGGAAAGCAGTACAAAGTTTCTGTTGGAGACACTCTCAAAATTGAGAAGATTATTGGTGATTTTAAGGTAGGAGACAAACTTTCTTTCGAAGAAGTTCTTCTTACCGAGCTTGCTGGAACGACAACCGTTGGAGTCCCTACTGTTGTTTCTGCAAGTGTTGATGCTACTATTACAGAAATAGACAGACTCGAGAAAGTGATGGTAGTGCGATACAGACAAAAGTCTCGTTATCATAAGAAAAATGGCCATCGCCAGCCTTACTTTGGTATTAAGATTGAGGCAATCAAATAAATCGGGCTTGTTTGGAAAAAAAATGTACGAAAGTACGTTTTTATTCTTTGTATATGTTTGAATAGCAAAGTTATATGAGTGTTTTTTGATCGACTTGTGAATGCGATAAATATGAAAACGGACCACAAGGGTCCGTTTTTCTACTTCTTTCCCGATCTTTCTAGGCACTTTTTTCATGCTTTGAAAGAAGTAAAAAGAAGTATCCTTGATAACGTATATATGCCAACAAGAGTGTAGAGAGTTATCTTGTCTCCTTGGCGCAAGTCGTCTACAGTGTAGATGATGATAATCAGAAAAATGGCGCAAGCGGTGAGTTCCAAGAGATGAGACGGGGGTTTGCGGGGAGCTCTTCTTCTTTTGCCAATTTCTCCTTCGAGTACCGTGTCGCCACGGTAAAGGAGAATCATGAGTAATACAATGAGGCATACTATTGCTGTTACTTTGCCAGATAGTGGGGGCGGATACCTTAATAGAAAAGCAAGATATCCTGTACCGAGCACGAGGTACAGACAGTACAGTTTTCTGATAATGTTGGCCGTGGAATTTTTGTTCAATTTGATCTCCAAGTTGATATTGATGAAGGCTCTCGCGCATTCTATAAGCTTACTTGTTTCTTGTAAAGCTATTCTCTATGTTCAAAAGCACTTTTGAACGTGTCTTTGTCGACATATTCGAGTTCAAGACCAGAGGAAAGTCCACGTGCGAGCATAGTAAAAGTAACTTTTTCTATACCAACAATTTGTAGTAATGTCTTTTTTGTATAGTCGGTAGTGATGTCTCCTTGATTGGTGACAGGGAGGGCAAAGATGATTTCTTCCAGTATTCCACTCTCTACTTTCTCATGAACGAGGCGAGCGAGCTCACGAATGCGTATGTAGTCACTCGGCTTCTCTGCGAGGACAGGGAGTATGCCCCCTAGGACGAAATATTTGCCATTGTAGGCACTTGTTTTCTCTATTGCGTCTATATCGAGTTCTTTCTCAACGAGCATAAGCTTACCAGCTTCCCTGGTCTCACTTTCACAAATGAGACAAAGGTCTTTATTGCTTAGGCGAACTTGTCCAAAGAAACAAAAACATTCGGAGCATTGTTTGCCGTGATTTTTGATGGCCTCGACGCTACGGATGAGTTCATCTTTAAAACGAGCATCTTTTCGAATCAAATAGTATACAAAGCGTTTGGCTTGTTTTGGTCCGATGCCAGGAAATTGGGTAAAGAGATGAGTAAGAGAATCGACAGGGTTCATAGAAGAAAAGTGTAACATGAAAAGAATTAGTTGACGTAATTGCATTATTTTGGTAGAAAGAGGTCACTGTTCTACGTTCAAGTCACACAGGAGTAAATCGTGAAAAGTAAGAAAAAAGGTAAAACTGACACAAAGCTTTGGATGGTCAGTGTGAATGACGGCGAGGTATGGCTTAAAATATATTTCTTAAAAGAGAAGGTTGCGAGAAAATACTTTGAAGCTTTTATCGGTACGAAAGTTCAACCGAAGGAAGTGCCTGTAAAGGTCGAAGTATTCTCATCTCAAAGCCCAAAGAAGTACTTTTTGCTAGAAAAGAGAGGGAAAGTTGGAAAAGAGATTACCGACATCAGATTTTTTTAATCAAGGTAATGTCTTTGACGCAGTGCGAGCCGAAAGGCTCGTCTATTTTTTTACAAATAACAAACTTAAAAATATAACAAATAGTCTTATGCTGTCATAGTATAAGCAATAATAAGCATACTCTCGCTCAACCCCCGAAAAAGTTTTCTGGAGTTAATCATGAAGAATCGTGAAAAAATTGCAGTTTGTTTTGCGTTCTTTTTCTTTTCTGGAACATTGACTTGCTACGGTATAGAGCACTATATACCACTTGTTGTGACCCTAAGCCCTGATTTGAGTTTGGACAGTAAAGGGCTTCCGATTATCACTCAAGTCGCTACCATGTTGATACTCGGTATTTCCCTGTTTCTACTCCTCTTCTTTACAGGGATATTGTCTTTAGGTATTTACCATCTTATTTCTGAAAAGGAATGGCAGCCGTCATCCTCCTCATAAAAGTTTTTCTATGAACCAGACCTCAGTAAGTGATTAGCTTAGTCATCACGCGAATCGAAAGGATCGCGTGTTTTTCATTTTGTAATAGACTTCTTTCAAAACTCTCCCATGTCATTCCTGAATTAGCAGATTCACGATTGGAGCTGAGCAGTTTTGTCATCAAAAGTGAGTCCAGAATCTAGGTTGTATTTCAAAGGGAAGATCTGGATCCCACCGTCATACGTGAATCTGGTAATTGAGATATTGTGAGTACACAATTCTAGTATGACAACTATGATAATGAAGGTTTTGAAAGAGGTTTAATGTATTAAAAGTCTACGGCAATTTTAGGGAGTGAAAAATCTCCAAAGTCACTTTTTTCAACAGAAACGAAACTAGCTTTTTTGTCGTCAAACATCAGCTCGACCATACCTGTTGGTCCATTTCTGTGTTTTTCAATAAGTATTTCAACGACATTATTTTTTTCATTATTGTCACCATATTTATCTTCACGGTGAATCAGTAATACCACGTCCGCATCTTGCTCGATGGAACCAGAGTCACGAAGGTCAGAGAGACGAGGTTTACCTCCACGAGATTCAACAGCACGAGAAAGTTGTGAGAGAGCAATGACGGGCACGTTGAACTCTTTAGCGAGACCTTTAAGAGAACGAGATATTTCGGTTACTTGATTGACGATAGAGTCATAACTTTTGAGGGTGCTCATAAGTTGAAGGTAATCGACGATGATGAGACCGATAGGGCGTTCCGAACTAATACGACGCAAAACAGATCTCATATTCATGATGTTATTTGCGGCTTTATCATCGATATACAGCGGTGCTTGCATAAGTTCATGCATACCTTGTTGTAAGCGTTCAAACTCATCTTCAAGAGAAAGGCGACCAGTACGGAGTTTCCATCCATCAACTTGTGACTGTGCCGCGAGCATACGGTCAACGAGTTGTTCTCGTCCCATTTCTAATGAAAAGACAGCTGTGGGGACACCAGCTTTGACTGAGGCGTGCCTAGCAATGTCAAGAGCAAAGGAAGTTTTACCGACTGACGGCCTTGCGGCGAGAATAATGAGGTCTGATTTTTGAAAGCCAGAGAGTTTGTCGTCGAGCGCTTTGAAACCGCTCGGCACTCCGCGCATGCCACCTCCATGTTCTTGCATTTTTTCTAGTCTAGCCCATGTTTCTTCAGCGAGTTCACGCAAGGGGATGAGTTTGTCAGAACCGCCACCACGAGAGGTAATGGAGTAAATTTGTGATTCTGCTGTTTCAAGTATCGCGTCTATCTCCTCTTCCTCTTCGTAAGAAATCTCAGCGATATGAGTACTGGCTTGTATCAATTTGCGAAGGAGTTCTTTTTTTCTGATAATGTTTGCATAATATTTGATATTCGCAGAAGTGCCAATGAGTCCAACGATATCTCCCAGATAAACAGGGCCACCAATTTGGTCAAGCATTTTTTGATCACGGAGTTTAGTTGTGACGGTAAGGAGATCAATAGGTTCTTTTTGAAGTAGTAGATTTTCTATACAATCAAAAATAATAGCATGTTTTTCTGCGTAAAAACTATCACGCGAGACGAGATCAGCAACATCGTAAAGCGCTTCACCGTTTAAAAGGAGTGAGCCAAGAAATGCCTTCTCACTTTCGAGATCTTGAGGAGGAATGCGTCCCCCAATGAGAGGTGTCTGATTGCTCTCTTTTTGATAGGAGTTTTTGCGAGGTTTCTTTTCACTTTTTCGTAAATCGTTGAGTAGTAACATAGTCTATTTTGTAGAAAGTAAGACTAGTGTACTCTTGTTCGCTTTTTTTGGTAAGTCTTGCCAAACTGTGGATACAGTGGATGATGGGGAAAAAGTAAGAAACAATTGTAGTAAAAAGGTTTTTTGATGAAGTTTATTTTGAAAATTATTTTTTCTATCAAGGTGAGTACTCACATTACTATTCATAAAGAGGTTTTTAGTTTTTTCTTTTTTCCATAATATTTTCTGCAATTGCCTTGAATTTGACCCAAGAGATACCTTTGCTAAGTTAGCTTCGAAGAGTTGAAATTGACTACAATTTTTAACAAAACAAAACAAAACAAAATTTACCTTTACGGTTCCTTGTGGTATTTACAGCGGAGTATAGTTATACTATGTCTTATTGTTTTCCATATATCTGCATCCAAAAGTTACATCCAGTATTCTATAGTTACTTCACAATGAAGGGCGCATCTAGTGTGTTCTCTGCTGGTGCAATTCAAGAGTCTGAGTAGTCTGTTGAGAAAAATATTTATTGCAAGAAATAAAGAATATCAAATGAAGTACGCGGGAAGGTTGTGCCTTCCCGCGCTGAATTTCTCATGGTTTCTGGTCATTTTAAAAGACTTTGAGTATGCCACCAAACCCGAGTGCTTGGTATATGTCTTCAATGAGTCTTTGATGATTTTTAGAAGGTCCTACTTTTTTAACGGCTGGGAGTTGCTCGGTGTCAGAGTTACCAGCACACAATGAATCTCTTGTATGAATGGTGTCACCACCATTCATACGTGGTGGGAGGCTCTGTAAAAGATAGCTCAGCTTTGTTTCTGTGATCTTCACGGCAGTACTCCTTTTTTCATTGTTGAGGTGAGAGTCCTTCGTGAGTGTAGAACAATGTTGAATGAAAAGGAAGGAGTTTGTGAACTTTTTTGAGAATGAGTTTAAAAAAGTAAGACAAAGTGGCACCTTTTAGGGTACCACTTTGTCTTTTTTAAATGCAGAACAAATCTTCCTGTAGTAAAATTCTTCTTCACTCACTCTTTTCTTTACTTACGGAGTGTCAAAGAAAAGTTCCTCAAGGAATACTGGAAATTAGTTTTTTATTTTTTCCACAAGGATACCGCGAGCTTGAAGCTCATAGTATAAAAGTATTAAGATTATAGTGTCTTCACCGTATAGTCTGTCGGTGCCTTTGCAATGTATTCGAGTAGTTTCTCACGAGTGAGTAACCCTTTCTGAGCTCCTACTTCATGGACGACACTCATACTATTAACTGGTCCCCAGGTCAGAGCTTCTTGTGGAGTTTTTCCGAGAACTATTGCAGAAACGAATGTTGAACAGAAGGCATCTCCTGCTCCCGTGCGTTCTACGGCAGGTGTGACATCAGGATAGAGTCCGACAGTGTAGTATTTATTTTCTACTTTCATAAAAGCTCCATGAGGTCCATCAGAAAGAAGAATAATCTTTGGTCCAAAAGTTTCCATTTTATCCATGAGTGCTTTCACGTCAGTGGTAGTCTCTCCGAGGATTTGCATATATTCTTCTTTGTTTGCACAGAATATTTCTGTGCGAGCATAGAGTCGCTTGAGCACTTCTGTACCCATTTGTATTTGGAATGTTCCAGGCTGGAAAGCAAGCTTTACCTCAAGGTGTGTTTCCAAATAGGCCATGAGTTCTTCATGAAGTTCTTTGGTGTGAGACCCTAATGAAGAAAGATATATCCACTTTGGTGTGCCAAGGTCTTTTGGTATATGTGATGCAAACGTATCATGCTTTACTAAAATAGTTCTCTCATCACCATGCCATAGGACGTAATGATAATTTGTTTTTTTGTCACTTTGTACAGAAATAAAACGCGTATCAACCCCATCGCTTTTTAGGTGTTCTATGCAACTTTTACCATCCGCATCATCTCCGACAAAAGAAATGAGTGCTGATGATAGACCGAGACGCGCCGCACTGACCATTGCGTTTGCACTGTTACCGACAGCGGATAATACTTCAACGCTTTCGAAAGGAATCTTTGATCCAAAAGGAACGCAGTATTCTGTTTCCCCGTGATTTTGAATAACTTCTCCAACATTTAATCTAATAAAAGCATCGACGACTAAGTCTCCGATGCCGACTATATCTAATTCTTTTTTTGTTGTAAATAAATCTACTATGTTCATATTGAAGAGTATACGATATACTCTTCAATATGACTACATATGGATATGAAGGTAAGTTGTTTGTGCTCCCATTTGATCATCGTGCAAGCTTCTCTGAAAAGATGCTTGGTTTTAGCGGCGACCTTACTGATGCGCAAAAGCAAACCATTACCGATTACAAAACTATTATTTACGAGGCAATAGACAAAGCTATAGAGCTTGGAGTACCACTAGAATCTTCTGCGGTACTCGTGGATGAAATTTTCGGTCTCGAAATACTGAAGGACGCAAAGAGTCGTGGTATTGTCACTATGCAGACTGTTGAAAAAAGTGGTCAAGACGAATTTGAATGTGAATTTGGTGATCAGTTTGGAGAGCATCTCCTCGCAGTGAAGCCAACATTTGCAAAAGTACTCGTCAGGTACAACCCGTCTGGTGATCAAGATGTGAATAAGAAACAAAGAGAGAGGATTAAAGTTGTCTCTGATTTTGTACATGCAAATGGCATCAAACTTCTCATCGAGCCACTCGTTCCTTCAAATGAGGGCAATCTCGCGCAGGTTGGTGGTGATAAAGTACAGTATGATAAAGAAATCAGACCGTCTCTCACCGTTCAGATGATAGAAGAATTTCAAGCAGCAGGTATTGAAGCAGACATTTGGAAAATTGAAGGTATGGAGGATAGAGAGCATTATGATGCCATCGTACACACGGCGCGCATTGGTGACGCAAGAAAAGATGTAGGAGTCATCATCCTTGGGCGTGCTGAGACAAAAGATCGAGTGAGTCACTGGATCAATGCGGGGAAGCATATCGAAGGAGTTGTCGGCTTTGCTGTCGGACGCACTGTTTTCTGGGACCCTCTCGTCCTCTATCGTGATGGTAAGATTTCAAAAGAAGAAGCGATAGGGATGATAGCGAAGGAGTACTATTCTTATTACACACTCTTTACGAAATAGTATATTTCTCTATGCCATACGATGTCTATCATATTGCTGAAATAGAGGTAACGTATTCAACTAGAGAAGAAGCTAAAAAGATTTCTTTTGATCTCATAGAGGAAAAATTAATTGCGTGCGCAACTCTTACAGAGGTGACCAGTATTTTCCCATGGGAAAGTAAAATAGGCCAAGGGGATGAGATAAAACTGACAGTAAAGACTCTTGATAAGTATGTAAGTGAAGTAAGAGATATGATTCTTGTTCGACATTCGTACGAAATACCAATGGTGCTCACGACGATGAAAGTGATTAATGAAAGTTATTTTAGGTGGATGGAGAGAGTTTGCGGAGAATAGTATGTGGGTACTTTTCCTTTTCTTGATGGTGACAATAAACACGATAGGTAATGCTGTGGCGAATTACTGGCAATTACATGGTCACAAGTTACCATACGCTCTAGTGGCTCTCGGTCTCTTTCTTCTTGCAAATGTCATGCTTCTTTTTATGCTGAAGAACCACTCTGGTCTCGGAAGAGCTGTGGTCAGTTTCGGTGTGCTTTCCGCTATTACAGGTCTTGCCGTCGCTATTTTTGTTTATCATGAAAGTTATAATTTGATACAAATTATTGGACTTAGACTTGGCCTTACTTCACTTTTTTTATTGTACTAATCTCTCTTTGAATACAATCTCCCCACAGCTTGCTGTGAGGTAATTTATTTGAATAAGTTATGTTATTGTGACTGGTGCATGGAAGTGTATATTTACAACAGAGTATTCTTGTGCGTTTGAATTTATGTAGCAGTAAGTTACACTAAAAGATGAATGTTCTTCGGGTTCAATTTCAATCTAAAATAAAACATGGAGTGTGTCTATGTCTTTTCTGAGATCACTTGTAAGTTTGCTATGGGGGAAGTTTTCTCAATCTATCCAGTCTAGTCAACTGCTATTTGAAAACACTTCAGTACTAGAACCAAAAGGGGGAATACAACTTGAAAGTTTGTGTCTTGTAAATAGCTCTGAGGATAAGACTGTACTAGAAAAACTAAAGAAAGCTCATCCACAAGGTTTTGCCTTCTCTTCGAGAGAAGAGTTGTATTTTTACATAAGTGAGGATACAAAGAATATAAAGAATCGGAGTCATCCAGGTAAAAATAAAAAACCGCTTGTCCTCTTAGGAGATAATTATTTAGACATGGACAGCCAAGGAACTTTGTGTTTTTTCTTTATAGGAGATGAAAAAAATAAATCACTAAGGGCTGTATACTTGAAATGTGAGTACAATGTTTACGGTAAACTCTCAATCGAAAAGATAGTTTGGGACCCATCTCTCCACAGCCAAACAATGTCCTCCGACACGAGGATAGTAGTGAGGCTATGGCTGTGAAGAGAAAAGCTGGAAGACTCCCAGCTTTTTCAACTGTAAAAATACTTTACACCACATACCCATAGGGGTATACTAAAAAAATATGAATCATAATTATAATAAAGAAGCGATAGAGCTTCACAAAAAATTTGGAGGAAAGCTCGGCATCATTTCAAAAGTCCCGCTTACAAACCGTGAAGATTTATCCTGTGCTTACACACCAGGTGTTGCCGAAGTATGTCTCGAAATAGCAAAAGATGAAAATCTCGCATACGACCTCACTCTCAAAGGAAACACCGTCGCAATTATTTCTGATGGTTCAGCGATACTCGGACTCGGTAATCTGGGAGCAAAGGCAGCGATTCCCGTCATGGAAGGAAAAGCTGTCATCCTTAAAACATTTGCTGGAGTGGACGCCTTTCCTATTTGTTTAGATACACAAGACACAGAAGAAATTATCAAAGCAGTTAAGCAAATCGCACCAGTCTTTGGCGCAATTAACCTCGAAGACATTGCAGCCCCACGATGTTTTGAAATAGAAGAACGCCTCCGTTCTGAGCTTTCTATTCCCATCATGCATGATGATCAGTGGGGGACAGCGACTGTGGTCTTGGCGGGGATGATCAATGCTCTTAAACTTCGAGATATTTCTCAAGAAGAAGTAAAAGTTGTGATAAGTGGAATAGGGTCTGCTGGAGTGGCGGTGTCTCGTTTACTTCTTTCTTACGGCATTAGAGATATTTTGTTTGTTGATAGTAAAGGAATCATTCACGAAGGAAGAACTGACATAACTAAAGAAAAGAAAGAGCTACTCGGAGCGAGTGTTGCAAAAGCTTTTGAAGGAACACTCGCAGATGCGATGAAAGAAAGAAATGTTTTTATCGGCCTCTCCAAGCCCGGCACAGTAACACAAGATATGGTAAGGAGTATGGAAGAGCGACCAATTATTTTTTCGCTTGCAAACCCTGTCCCTGAGATTCTTCCAGAAGAAGCGAAAGAAGCTGGCGTGTATATCATGGCAACAGGGCGAAGTGACTATCCAAATCAGCTCAATAATTCACTCGTCTTCCCTGGGCTTTTTAAAGGAATACTCGAGGCTCGACTACCACAATTTGAAATAGGTATGTTTACTACCGTTGCCATAGCTCTCGCAAGCGTTGTTGAGAATCCAACGTCAGAAAATATTTTACCAAGCATGTTTGATACAAAGGTTGTGACTGTAGTGAGCAAAGCAGTGGTGAGTCATAAATAATAGTAGATTATTGCTTACTTGTAAAGAGAGAACAAAGACGACCCGAACGTAAAACGTTCGGGTCGTTATGTGGTTATGGCGAGCAGTTTTTTAATGTGTGCTTGAGGTTTTAGAATCTTTTTCTGTTCTTGTTTTGCACTCTCTTGCAGAATGTATTCATCTCCTACTTCGTTTACAAAGCGAGAAACTAGATCATTTCTCATCCAGTTGCAAGTCGGAAGTGTATACATGAAGTAATGCTTCCGAAAACAGTTTAAGTCAACATCTTCTTCAGTATTCTTTTCTATTTTAGCGAGAAAAAGCGATATATAGGCAAAGTAGACGGGAAAGTTTTTCGTTCGAAGTATTGAAGTAATATCTGCCGTATTGTCATTGCTACGAGCGAACAGTCTATAAAAAAGTGAACCTTTCTCGGTACTATTTTCGAGTAAACTTGCGGAAGACTCCGGGCCTTGATACTTCGAGATTATTTGTTTGGTTCGTTGTATTAAGAGTGACGCTGGCTAAAAGTCTTCATTTAAAGCAGGGATATGTATTCGTCTGTGTGTCATAAAAATCCTCTCATGGTTGTGCAAGAGGTCTATTTCCTAAACTCTACTATAAACAAAAATAAGACGCAAAACAGCCCCACATTCGCGGGACCTCGTGCTGTCTATATCTTATGACAACCATTTTCGAAACTGTTGCGTGTAATCCTTTGACAGACATAGTAGTCTGGCGAGACTTCCAATACAAAAAGGGACAGCTACGAGTGTGAGAGCTGGAATAAAAATGATTCCTATCACACAGACTTCTCTCAGACTTATTTTTTTCATACAAAGCTCCAAAAGTTTCTTTTATACTACACAAAAAGTTGAAGCAAGTAAAATATGGTAGTATAGACCAATGTCATTTTCATTTGAAATAGTTACAAAAGATAAAGAAGCAGTACTGGCTCGTGCTGGTGTTATTCATACACCTCATGGCGATATTGCTACGCCAGCATTTATTACTGTAGGAACTAAGGCTACAGTAAAGTCTCTCACTCCAGAACAAGTGCGTGACATAGTAGGTGCGCAGGCAGTGCTTGCCAATACCTATCATTTATATCTAGAGCCAGGGGAAAAGCTAGTTAAAAATCATGGAGGATTTGCAAAGATGATGGGATGGTCGAGGAGCGAAAGCGCGATTAGGGGAGCGAACTGTGAGGAACGAAGAGTTCCAGAGCTAGTAAGCGAAGGAGTAATAGTAAATGTGGATATAAGTTACAAGATGAAAGAAAATCTGAGTCCATTACCGAGCTTTACGGACAGTGGAGGTTTTCAAGTTTTTTCTTTAGGGCAAGCACTAGGACACGGAGTCGGTAAAATAGCAACAAGTGAGGAGATTAGTAAGAGAGAAACGAAAGAACATGACAAGACACATGAAAAGCTTGCGAAGATTGATGATGAAGGGGTGACTTTTCGTTCCGTTATTGATGGGACTGAACATCGTTTTACTCCAGAAAAAAGTATGCAAATACAGCATGATTTAGGAGCGGATATTTTTTTCGCTTTTGATGAGTGTACTTCACCGCTAGCTCCTAAAGAGTATCAACTCAAAGCAATTAAGAGGACTCATGCATGGGCAGAGAGAAGTTTAGATGAACATAAAAGACTGGGTAAGAGTGAGGCGACAGGGGAAATGCAAGCACTTTTTGGAGTGGTACAGGGTGGTGCGTATGAAGATTTGCGCAGAGAAAGTGCCCGCACACTTGCGACAATGGATTTTGACGGGTTCGGAATAGGTGGCAGTTTTACAAAAGAAGATATTGGTACTGCAGTGCGCTGGGTTTGTGAAGAACTTCCCGAAGGAAAGCCGAGACATCTCCTTGGTATCGGTGAACCTCTCGACATTCTTTTAGGTATAGAAAATGGTATTGATACTTTTGATTGTGTGACACCGACTCGTATAGCGAGGAATGGGTCACTACTGACCAAGGATGGGCGTATCAACATACTCAATGCAAAATATCTCAGTGATATGAGTCCCGTATCAGAGGAGAAGAGTTGGTATACTCATCAGTATACGAAAGCCTATTTAGCTCATCTCTTTCGCGCTGATGAAATGACTGGAGCGAGTATTGCATCATTGCATAATCTTAAATTTTTAACTGTTCTTGTTGAAGACGCAAGAAAAGCTCTCCTCGAGGGAAAATTTTTGCAATACAAAGATTATTTTTTGAAAAGATATTATAAATAATGACAGTAATGCTTTTACTTAGCAGAGATAGTATTTAAGTAAAGCTTAATTTATTTTGATTATAGTTACTACTGATAAAGTACCATCATTTACTTTTGTCTCTATCTACAATACGAATAGAAAATAGTGTTAGTCTCTACAAAAAAATGAAGAGACTGTTACTGTTTACCTCTTCGTCGTAACATGAGTTCATACTGTTAATAACTATGTGTAAGTAAAAGTAATATGTACTATACTCAAACTAGTTTTCATCATCTAAAAGACTATTTTATCTATGAGATTTTTCCAAATCTGCTTCGTACTCTCAAAACATCTCATTTTCTACCAACTTACTAGCCAAAGAGATAAAGAATTTGGAGAAAGACTGAGAATTTCTTGTGAAATTCTCGGAATTACTTTTATTAAGTTTGGGCAAGGTCTTTCCATGAGGTACGACTTACTTCCTGAATCTGTTTGCGAAGAATTACAGAAACTCCTTGATAAAGCAAATGTTATACCATATGAAGTGATACGCGATATTCTTGAAAAAGAATATAAAGGTCCTCATACAAGAATTTTTAAGGAGTTCTCGAGAGAGCCTCTCGGATCAGCTTCTGTTAGTCAGGTACATAAAGCAGTACTCCATGATGGTCGAGTTGTTGCTGTTAAAATAAAGAGACCTTTGGTGGATAAATACTTACGAAGTGATATTGCTATTTTAAAAGGGATGGTACTCTTTGGAATGATTTTTTCAAAGTTGCTTCGTGATTTTAGAGCCTATGAAGTCGTAACTTACTTTGATAAATGGATACAGCAAGACACTGATTTTCTCCAAGAAGCAAAAAATATTGTAGCGATCAGAAAGCAAGAAGAAAGTTCAAATACAATAGAATCCGAAAAAATGGTATGTATGGATATTGTTCCAGAGTTTTCAAGCAAAATAGTCATTGTCATGGATTTTATTGATGGAATACCAATGAATCACAGAAAAGAAGCTGATCAGAATAAAGCGTATGACGTAGAAAAAAGCATTAAGGCGTATATGAATGCATCGATTAGAACTTGGTTTCGAGAAGACTTATCTGAATTTTACTTTCAAGCAGATCCACACCTTTCAAATATTTTAGCGCTTCCGGGTGGACGTGCTGCTAATATTGATTGTGGTTTGGTATGCCATCTATCCAAAAAAGAGGCACTTATTTTTAAGAAAATGATCATTGCCATATATCTCAAAGATGTTAAAGCTATTGTAAAAATAGCAGCTAGTTGGGGGAATTTAGATGTAGATGACCTTCAGAAGCGTATGGAAAAAGATATGAAGAAATATTTTGATAAAACTGATGAAGAAGGAATTGGTTTTTGGTTTTTTGAGTTAACAAAAATTTTTATTAAATATAAAATACGATATCCTTCGTACCTTATAACGCTCGGTCGTGCAAATACCGTCATGGATGGGCTCATAACGACAAACATACCCGATTATTCTATGATTGATATTTTAGGTGATGAGCTGAGAACTCAAACAGTTAAAAGAATAAAAAAAGAATTACAAGGCCCTCATCTTTTGCGTATTGGTAATGTCTTTTTAACTAAAATGAAAGACAGTTTAGATGAAACTGATTCAATGTTACGCGCGATATCTGACGTATCAAAAGCACTTTCTGGAGAATTTGATAGGTAATGTAATTGTGGATATATCTCCTTGCTATTTTTTCTTAAGTGGTATACTTAAAGAGCAATTAATAATTTATTATTTATATAATATGGCAAACGATATTGTTGATAAAACAAGAGATGAAACAAATGATCGCATTAATGATGTCATTGATCATTTTGATGAAGTAAATAAGAAGACTTTTGATCTTTTAGAAAAGCTTTCAAGAAGTACTTTCAAAATAGCAAGAGATGTTCACGAAGATATTGCGGACAGACAAAAAGATAAAAAAGATAAGTAAAAGCAGACACAAAAAATCTAGAAGTAAACTCTAGATTTTTTGTTTTCTTTAAGCGTGTTTTTTGTGGAGAGTCTAAGTGGAGAGCGTAAAGAGAATGAAGTATTTATCTGATATACTATATCTTGTCTAAGAATACTCTTACTTCTACAAAATTTTCTTATGTATAAAAAATTGTTTTTTGGTGGTATCTGCGCACTTTTTATTTGCTTAGGAGGAGCTTTCTTTTATTTCAAAGAATATCACAATCAAAATAGCGCATTTGCTAAAGTTGAAAAGAGGTCTTTGTCGAGTGAAATATTTGCCTCAGGTAAAGTAGAATCTTCTTCTGAAGTTTCTTTATTTTTTAAAAATGTTGCCAAGGTAAACACAGTTTTAGTTAAAGTTGGTGATTCAGTTAAAAGTGGAGACGTACTTGTACTACAAGACGCAAAAGATTTAGATGCAGAAGATGTTGAGCTCAATGCTGCTATAGCATTACAGAGAGCTCGCATTAGTCAATTCAAAGCAGGGTCATCTGAAGAAGAAATAAGTAAAGTAAAAGTAACGTTAACTAACGCTTCTACCACATATTCAAGCGCGACTATTTCTCTTGAAAATGCTAAAAAAGAAATGCTGGCATCTCTTGAAAATGCTTATACAAATGCTGATGATGCAATCTACAACAAAGTAGATCAACTTTTTATTGGTCCTACACAGCAAACCCCAAGTCTCTCTTTTGCAGTTGTTTCTTTTTCCCTGGGCAATGAAGTTGGATTCCAGAGAAAAGAAGTCGAAACTATTCTTAGTTCATGGCGTTTACAGAGGAAAGAGTATGGAGCAGAAACCGATATTGTGAAAGAAATAATTATCACGAAACAGTCAATAATTAAAGTAAAAGCTCTTATAAATAAAATAGCAATAATCGTCAATAATCCAGTCAATAAACCAACTCAAATAAGTGAGGACTCGTGGAATGTGATACGAGAAAGTATTGCAAGTGCTCGTCTTAATTTAGATGTAGTCACTAGTCGCCTTCTTCTTTCAGAAAGTGTATTAGCGCAAGCCGAATCTTCTCTTAAGGCTTCGCAAGGACAAGTAGACAGCGCAAAAAGTGATGTATTTATTAAAAAAGCAAAAGTAAGGTCAACAGATCTTGCGGTTTACTATGCGCAGCTTGAGCAAGCTATTGCTGCAAAAGAACGTAGTATTTCATCACGAAAAGACCTTCAAATAACAGCACCTTTTTCAGGTATAGTGACTACTGTTGACGTCAAGAGTGGAGAGATGTCGATACCTCAAAAGAAAGTGGTGACGCTTCTTGCCGAGAACGACCTTACTATTAAACTTAATGTCATTGAAACTAATATAGTAAAAGTTCAACTCGGACAAAAAGCTCGAATAACTTTAGAAGCACTTCCAGAAAAAGAGCTTGAAGGTGTTGTCACTTTTATTGATCCTGCTGAAACTATTGTTGGTGGTTCTGTATATTATAAAGTAACGGTAACTATCAATGAAAAACAGAGTTTTATTCGCTCGGGCATGACAGCAAATGTGTGGATTGAAATAGCGAGAAAAGAGCAAGTTTTATCATTACCATTTAGTGCTCTTTTTAAAGAAGGTGAGTCGTCAGTGGTATTCTTAAAAGGAAACTCATTCTCCAAAAAAGAGAAAAGAGTGGTAGATGTCGGTAATGAAGACAGAAATGGTTTTTTTGAAATTCTCTCTGGTGTTAAAGAAGGAGAGATTGTATTACTTGAATCATAAAGTATGGAAGCATTTTTTACTGATTTAAAACTTTCATATTTTGTCGCAAAAAAAATGATTACAAAAGGGAATCGGTCAACATCTTTACTGCTTGTCTGTATTTTGTCATTAGCATTCCTTAACTTACTTTTTATCAAAGGTTTCTTATCTGGTTTTTCTGATGGAGTACTTCAATCAGTCATACGCTCAAGTACTTCACATATTATCCTTTCCCCAAAGGAGATACCTATACTTAAAAAGTATATTGTCAATGAGCATCTCATTCGTAAAGAAATAGAAACAATACCTGGAGTTATAGCTGTTACTCCTCATTACATAGAAAATGGAGAAATACGATACGATAAAGAAAAAAATGGAACATTTCGCACGTTATCAGTACCCATTATTGGTATTGACCCAATGAGTGAAAAAGCTGTTATGGATATACATAACAACATGGTAGACGGAACATTTCCTGATAATCTTAAAGAAGACGAAATTATTTTAGGATCTAATGTTTCAGGAGGGTATGATAGTTTTATGCCACTTGATTTGGGGGGTGCAAGGGCAGGAGATAAAGTTCATATTACTTACACAAATGGTGTCGACAAGTTATATACCATTCGTGGTATTTTTCGCATTACACTTGGTTACTCTTCAAGTAATGTGTATGTTTCAAAAAAAGAAATAGAGAAAGTTTTTCAAATAAATGACTCCGCTTCTGAGATTTTAGTTAAACTTGATTTAAAAAGAAATACTATAAAAGAATATCTTGCACGGTTTCAGACAACGTACCCAACACTTCGAGTTGAAGATTATAAAAAACGTCTATCTTCTATTGGTGTGTTGATTGAGGCCTTTGATGCAATAGCTTTTGTGGTAACAATTATTAGTATTGTGGTTTGTTTTGCAACTATTTTCGTTATGATTTATATCAACGCCACCAGCAAGCAAAAGCAAATAGGTATTCTAAAAGCAATTGGCATCAATGAGAGAATAATTAGTTTGTCTTATATTTTCCAATCCTTTTTTTATGCAGTTATCAGTACTTTTATTGGAATCTTCTTTCTTTTTTTCGCAATCATACCTCTTCTTTCTTCACATCCAATACTTATGCCGTATGGGTACGCCTACCTTGTCCTTTCATCTCAAGATATACTACTGACTACAGCACTAATGTTGTTCTCTTCGATCGTTGCTGGTTTTATTCCAGCAAGACTCGTCTCTCATCAGGAAATATTAAAAATAATACGAGGCTAACTATGATATCCGTAGAAAATCTTTCAAAAATATATAATGACGATGACGTCAAGACGAATGCTCTTGTAAATGTCTCTTTTACAGTCAAGAAAGGTGAATTTATTGGACTTATGGGGCGTAGTGGTTCAGGCAAGTCAACGCTACTTCATCAGCTTGGACTTTTAGACACTCCTACATCTGGGAAAGTAACCTTGCTTGGAAAAGACGTTCTTGCTATGAGTATTGTAGAAAAAACATATTTCCGTTTACATCATCTTGGTTATGTATTTCAAGAATATGGTCTTATTCCAGAATTTACGGCACTTGAGAATGTAGCATTTCCAGCTCTTGCAACAAATAATAGTCAAGCATATGAACGAGCTCTCGAACTTCTCACCTATGTTGGTCTCAAAGAAAGAGCTCATCATAATCCACTTCGTATGTCTGGCGGAGAAAAGCAAAGAGTAGCTATCGCAAGAGCGCTGATCAATGATCCTGATATTATTTTTGCTGACGAACCAACTGCAAATCTCGACTCACACTCATCAGAAGTTGTTCTTTCTTTATTTAAACAACTACAAATCGATTTTAAGAAAACTATTTTAATGGTAACTCATGAAATAGCGGACAAAAAGTACACCGATAGAATAATTTTTTTGAAAGATGGAGAGATTATTGAAAATGTTTCAGGGGATGGGACTCCTACTACTTTTGAAAAGATTGGTAATGTGCTTCGTCCTTTTTAGACTAAAAGTATTTTTTATTAAAAACACTCATGAGTAACAACTCAAAGTAAAGTTCTTGTCTCAGGTTCTCGGTAGTTTTCTAAGACTGTGTTTTGCAAGAGCAAAGTATAATTCTCTATTATTCGAGATAGAAATGAAAAAGAGTCGAGTATTTTTCATACTCGGCCCTGTGTTTTACTGACATGTAAGCATACCTACGACACCGACGAAGACTAATGAAACGGCTGTAGCAATAGTTGCAGCAGTTTTTAGCCTCCCTCTATTTATTGCCTCAGTAGTTGCTTCCTTGGGCTCTGGCATGCAAATCACAATGACATGAGCGATGCCTGCAATGAGTAGGAATGCTGTTGCAATCATCATTATCAGTTGAGAGTTCATGGTTTTCTCCGAAGGTAATTGGGAAGTTCTTCTATGGCGTAGTGCAGTCTATGTTTAATAACAGTTGAAATTACTATCGTGATAAAATTAGCTCCTAGTACCGTAGCCTTATTCCTTGGTTTTGTTACACGAAAGGTACAGCTAACTGCGATAGTACTTTATTTTTACACAAGTGTAAAGTGATATTGATTGGTAAGAAAAAAGAAAACGGCCAGCTCGAGACTGGTCCGTCATGCTCAACAAACTTGAAATTCAGCGTGCCTTAATCGAGAAGGAGTACTGTTGATGTGTGTTCCGACTGTCTGCCCACAAGTTGAAGCAAAGAATCAACAAGAAAATACTTCCCATCGAAATTAGCATACTGAATTTAGTCGCAAGTATTTTGCGCGCTATGGTATTCACAGTAAACACTAGACTTGTCCGGAAATAATTAATCCCCTATACTATAACCATACTCATTTATGATACTTCATATGGATCTCAACAAAATTCTCTCAACCAAGCG
>JAYTSG010000010.1:0-14497 GCA_043745785.1 bacterium
GAAACACAGAGGGCTCGGCATGAATGCCAGGACTCCTTACGAGAAGCTCTTGTTACTGAGAACAAGGAGAGTGTAAACTTTTAGCTGCAATGGGACAAATATTGACAATCCTGACGGATGTCGTGATATCACGAGGTGGTGCCGGAGGTGGGACTTGAACCCACACACCCAAAGGATACACGATTTTGAGTCGTGCGCGTCTACCATTCCGCCACTCCGGCATATTTTATTGTTATTTAGAGTTTACTCGCAAGTAACTGTACTTACTTTAGAAACTAAGATAATCTCTCTTTCTTCATCTGACAGTTACGGAATTCTTTGAAGCTGAGCTTCTCGAATCACTTCGGCAATTTAATTTCAGACCCTGATTTCATTGAAGACTAACTGGAGGAAACTTTTTTACCAGTCAGATGATTATATCATATATGAGATATAGTTTTGCACATAGTTTTGTTTACAAATATCTCTTTCTGTAGTAGAGTATTTTTGTCACGCGCTACTTTTCATTCATGGGGAATGACGAGTAGAAAAATAAAATTGTGTGACATCAGGAGCCTAAGAAATGAGAGTCCGAATTACAAGTGTCAAGTACGGGTCAAGTATGATAACAATCACATGCAGTGACAGTAAGCAAATCACCATCTCTTTGTATGGAAACAGCAAAGAGGTAAGACAAAGCATCGAAGTTCTCGCGGCACAAGTGAGACGATTGATTGATCTCACCTTGGATGTTGTTGCCGACTGGAGAAAGAAGACCCTTCAGATTGGTGACATTATTTTCAAGAAACCAGATGACGAAAATGTGACGGAGTTCAATTTCACACTTTCGACAATGAATTGACATCAAGAACAAAATCGAAGACCGCCCCACAAAGGGCGGTTAACTATTTCTCATTTTCATATAGTGCAGAAAATTTACCTTCCTCTCATCCCTCTCGTCATTTTTTATACTACCAAAACCATTTGATACGTATCAAGCTCGGTGGAAGTGCTACCATGGTCACGCCAAATTTTTTCTTAAAAATGGAATACCCTTTCCAGCTTTTTGGGTCCCCTTTTTTCCAGAAGGCCCCAAAATTAAAATAATGTATACCTTTTACTCTTTCTCTTTCTATCCACTCATGGATAAGCCCTATCATAAGCGGATTTTTTTCTTGATAACTTTTAAGAAACCCTATAGAATAATAGGTATTAGTAGACTCATACGAAGATTCGTAAGCAAGTCCAGCACGGAGTATTCCTGTTTCTTTTTCTCTTAGCAACAAATAGACCATACACAATCTACCGCTTGTATCTCTCTTTTCTGAACTCTTAATTGGATTGTCTCTCGTACTTTTTTCCATCATCGTATAGGTCTCACTTTGCTTGTACAAAGTGGAAAACTCTTTGAAAGATACTTCAACAATGTCATACTGTTTTCTGTAAACAGACTGCCATTTTCTGAAGCCATATCTAGCGGTCTCATTCCACTTTTGTGTATAGTTATTATCTCGTATCTCAAGATAACCATATAATTTTCTGGGTTCTTTTCCTATAGATAGCCAACCCTTGGTATCTACCAGATTGTCACACTTTGTTCTATCCCATGCCAAAATCCGTGGAGTTAGATAGTACTTATTCTCTATGTTTGGTCTTTCATCACCTTGATAGACTCGCACTATCAAGGGCCACAAGCCATATTCTATCCATTCCCCATTTTTTATTGGCTTCATTGCAGGAATGATAGACTGCATGAGATTATAGTCTGGCCACATCTCTCGCATGAGGAACATGTCGATCATGGCTTTCTTTTTTACAGATTTTTGCTTTATTTTATGCACTCTTTCTCTTTTTTTCATACTGCAAGCTTATCATAAATATGTTAGTGTAGCTTTATGGAAAAAAGAAAAATCTATGTCGTTGCTGGTCCTACAGCCAGTGGGAAAAGTGACTTTGCTATCACTTTAGCACTGCAGAACTCTGGCGAAATAGTCTCTGTTGACAGTAGACAAATGTATCAAAAACTTGATATTGGTTCTGGTAAAATAACGAAAGAAGAAATGCGAGGTATACCTCATCATATGCTTTCCGTTTACAATGTGAGAGACGAAGACGTCAGTGTGAGCCGTTTTGTCGAGAGAGCTTTGGTTTGCATAGAACATATATATGCAAAAAAGAAAGTGCCGATACTTTGCGGTGGCACAGGTATGTATCTGGACGCCATTTTATATGAAAAAAAATTTCCCGAAGTAGAGCCAAACAAAGCATTGAGGAAAAAGCTTGAAAAACTTTCTGCTCTCGAGCTTTCCTTATTACTTAAAGAAAAAGATACCCGCAGATATTACACCATCGATACGCAAAATAAAGCGAGACTTATTAGAGCTCTTGAAATATGTGAGGCTATAGGAATGGTGCCTGTAGAAAATAAAGGTGAGGCGCGCTTTGATACGACTGTCTATCTCCTTAAAATAGAGAAGCAACTTTTGCATGAAAAAATAAAGATACGACTAGAAAAGAGGTTAGCAGTAGGCATGGTAGCTGAAGTAGTAGGATTACTTGCTGATGGAATTAACGCAGAGAGACTCATCTCTCTTGGCTTAGAATATAAATACCTTACACTTTTTCTATTAGGAAAAATTGATACTGAGACGATGAAGAAATATATAGTACAAAAAAGTTTTCAATATGCTAAACGTCAAATAACTTGGAATAATAAATATCTATTAGCTACGGAAATAGTGAAAGTAGAGCAATAGAAAAATTAACGTAAGAAGTCCCCCAGGTGCGCTACGCGTGCCTGGAGGACTTTCGTCATTGTATAACTTTTCATGAATAGTTTTCTTTTCCGTACCGTTTTTCGTACCAACGATAATGCCAGTCGGAGAGAAAAAAAGTTATAAGAATAGTGGCCAAAATGAAAAGGAAGGCAAGCGGACCAAAATACTCTTGTTCCATGTTTTAACTCCTTTCTTTATTTGTTTTCAATCAGAACCATTGCAGTATATTGTCCGTCGCATATACCAGCAAACGAACTTGTCCGCCAAAAAAATGAACAAGACGAGTAGTAAAAACATCAACAAACTATAAAAAAATGCATCACCTTTCTTGGAATGCTGAACTAAATCCAAGATCTTACCGACGGAGATAGTACTTGCCAAATCACCAACTGGTAGGTCGCTTCACATGGATTTTTCCTTGAAAAGAAAGCCGACTTGACACCACCATGATTCTATCATCATTTTTAGATATAATCTACTCTATGTTATAATTCCCTGTATGGAAAATTACTTTGTTACTATCGGTCTTGAAGTGCATGCCGAATTACATACTGAAAGCAAAATGTGGTGTGGTTGTAAAAATAACCCATACGAAAAAAGTCCTAACAGAAATGTCTGCGAGGTCTGTATGGCTCACCCGGGTACACTCCCTGTCGCCAATAAAGAAGCCCTTAAAAAAGTAATACAAGTAGGGCTTGCAGTAGCAAAAGTGGGTGAAAATAACATTGCTGACTTTACTGAATTTGACCGTAAAAATTATTTCTATCCTGATATACCAAAAGGATATCAGCTCACTCAGTACAAATACCCTGTCGTCACTGGTGGCAGTATCAATGGTATTTCTCTTACCCGTATACATCTAGAAGAAGATACGGCTAAGTCCTCTCATGAAGGTGCTGTCACTCTCGTTGACTACAACCGTGCCGGAGTGCCACTGATGGAGCTCGTGACCGACCCTGTTACCTACAATAGTGACAAAGAGGCCTCTACCAAGTCTGGTGAATTTGCTCGTGAACTACAGCGTATACTTCGCTATGTTGGTGCCAGTGAGGCAAATATGGATAAAGGTCAAATGCGTGTAGAAGCAAATATTTCAGTGACCAAAAACAAAGATGTTTTCGGTACTAAATGTGAAGTAAAAAATCTTAACTCATTTGCCTCTGTTGAGTCAGCAATTTTGTTTGAAGTAAAAAGACACATCACCCTCATTGCAGACGGTGGAACTGTATCACAAGAAACTCGTGGCTGGGATGAAAACAAGCAAGAAACTTTTAGTCAAAGAAAGAAAGAAAATGCAAATGACTACCGCTATTTCCCTGACCCTGATCTTCCCAAGCTCTATCTTTCAAAGCTTTTTAACATAGAGGAATTACGCCAAAATTTACCTGAGCTTCCTGTCGCACGACGTGCGCGTTACATAGAACTTGGTATCAAGCCTGATATGGCAAGTATACTCATTGATGACATTTTCCTTGCGAGTTATTTTGATAGTGTGACGCTCGACATGGATAAAGTGACTGCAAGTCTTACGAGCAATTATCTCGTCTCTGACATGTTAGGTCTCCTTAAAAAAGAAAACAAGTTTGTGAGTGTAGAGAACCTCCCTTCCCCTTCTGTCTTCGCTGAACTACTTTCACTCATCAAAGAAAATAAACTTTCTTCTCGTGGAGCAAAGGACTTGCTCCCTACTATCATGAATGGTAAAGATACCAATGTGGAAGCAAAAGCAGAAGAGCTTGGTCTCATACAAAAAAATGATATGGGAGCACTCGAAGCCATCGTAGACGAAGTACTCGCTCGTAGCGCCAGTCAAATAGCTGATTACAAAGCAGGTAAAGAATCTATGTTTATGTATTTCGTTGGTCAATGCATGAAGGATAGTAAAGGTGCCGGTAATCCTACTCTTTTTCAAGAGATACTCAAAAAAAGACTTTCCTAAAATCCTGCGTAGTATTACTTTATTACGAAATAAATGAGTTTCTCAGATAGTGATGTCTCCTGTTGATCAGTAGGTTTAGGCTCGACTCTCAATATCACTTTTACATTTTGTGGGATCTCCGGGAGTAGGTCTTTTTTACCATTTCTTTTAACCTGGGTACCAGACAGTTTTTGAGTACAAAATACTTCTGGTATGACAAGACGAATAATGCTGAGACTTTTAAAAAAACTTAATAAACTCCTGAGCTTTTATTTTCTGCATAGTATACTGTTATCACATGTCTCCTCAAGTAAAAGAGCTCTTACGAAAAATGATAACCTTCATTCTTTTTATTTTTATCTACTATGCCGTCACCAACAATCGTATAGTGAAACCACTTACTTCCCCCCTCATCGGTTCATGGTCTATAGAAAAAGCTCAGTCGTCACTTGCATTTGGTCTGGCTTCACACAATTATTTAATTTTACGCAATGATGAAGGTAACGTCGAGAGAGAGCTACACGGCACGCCGATAGAAAAAAATGGTAATTTTAAAAAAATAGCACTCACTAGCGGTGACACACTGCACGTACTTGAATTTGCGTATCCACTATACGGAGAAAGAAACTATAGACCGTCCGCCGTGACTGTCTTTTCTGGAAGCAAAGAGCAAACACGAGCTAAATGGAATGAAGGACTCGGTTGCCTCAAAAATATTAATGAGAAAAATATACCCTATCCAGCTTTTGGTATCAATGTAGAATCAGATACACTCAATTCTAACTCTGTCGCTACCACACTCCTTTCCTGTATGTCTCTCCCTTCACCACAAGTTGGATTACTGACTCCAGGGTCTGGAAATCTAATTGTAAAGTAATATAAATGCTCTTTGTATTAGGTGTTTAAATATTTTGAATTAAGTGCAGTAACATTTATTTTGAAAAACTCTCGGACCAAAAATAATTCATGCTAAAAAGATTTGATGTAGGTTTTTAATTTTGAAAAGGTATGTCTGGTATTTACAATGACTTACTCAGATGATTAGTAAACTATACCGACAGATTAGCTTTTTGAGCGTGAGGAAAATTCTAGTAAGAAATTATTTCATACATTTAAAGCGCTATACAGAAAAAGAGTTTTGAAAGAGATATAATATTTTGCCGCATAGAACTTAGATTTTAACTAATGGAGTATTGGCAAAGAAATCAGGAGACTACGTGAAATAACACTGAAAATTACGATAGCTCTTTAATCAAGATATCGCCACACCTCTTTACCAACTCATCATCAAGCAAAGAAAGCTCAATGACACTTTTACCACTTATTTTTTCAAGAGCTTTGGTCTTTTCTTTTCGTTCTTCACTTGAGACCATGTCCACCTTAGAAAGGACGACTATTTCTTTCAAACTAAGAAGAGTTTTATCGTACACTCCCAATTCTTTACGAATAAGCTTGTATTCTTTGACCACATCTTCATTTTCAGCCGAAACTAAATGCACAAGCATTTTGGTGCGAGTGATATGCTTGAGAAATTTGTGACCGAGACCTTTCCCTTCTGAAGCCCCTTCAATAAGCCCTGGAATGTCTGCCAAAACGAAGTTGTGATACGCTCCAAGGTTTGGATTGAGTGTTGTAAAAGCGTAGTCAGCGACCTTTGCTCCAGCACGCGTGAGCGCATTTAAAAGTGAACTCTTGCCAGCATTCGGTAAACCAATCAGGCCAGCATCTGCGATAAGTTTTAGTTCGATGTTAAAAGTACCAAATTCCCCTATTTCTCCTTTAGTAAATTGCTCTGGAGTTCTATTCACCGCACTCTTAAACTTTTCATTACCAAGACCTCCTTTGCCACCTTTCAAAACTTTAATCTCTTCACCGTCGACAAGACATTCATAGGTAATGTCATATTCTTTGTTATAAACAATAGAGCCGAGTGGCACTCGTAAGAAAAGATGTTCGCCATCCGCACCATGCATACTACGTTTTTGCCCTGCTTCTCCTTCTGGTGCCGTAAACTCCTTATCATGCATATAATCACGAAGTGCAGTAATGTCACGAACAACTCTCAAATAGAGGCTTCCACCTCTACCTCCATCTCCACCTGCAGGCCCACCAAATGGCGTTCCTTTTTCTCTTCTCCATCTGACGACTCCGTCGCCACCCTTGCCAGCGGCAAGTTTTAGTACTACATGATCAATTAACATTGCAGTATTATAACATAAAACTGCTTTCACTTCAATATTGACCAAAATCTAATTTCTATATAGAATAAGAGTATATGAAAAAGATACTCTATTTACTCAGTTTTCTTTTTGCACTTCCTTTTGTGTCGCTTTTTGCTACTTACTCGTATCCAAATTATTCTTACAATAATGTCAACAGTGTCACCGTCACCGACTCGTACACCATCGGTTGTATGAGTTATTATTACGACAAATATACTGGCGCAACACTTTATATAAAATCTATCTGTACGACGGTGACCAATAATTATCAGCCATATTACGGTTATACTACTAGTAGTAACTACGGCTATACTACAAATTATGACTATGGCAATACGAACTACTCTACCACTAATTGGAATACCAATATGCCGATAATCTCGTCGTCAAATTCATACCTGTACTATCCGAGCACATCTTATTCTTCAAACTATTCTGGATATAATTCTTATTACCCTTCTACGAATTCAAATAGTTATTATGATAACTATTCTGAATATTCTTCTTATCCATACTCAAATAATTACAACAATTATTCGTCTTGTACCTCTTATTATTGCAATGCGAATACTGTATCTCCTTATACTAATAGCAACTACGGAAGTTATAATAGTAGTAACAATAATTACTATGTATCTTCTTGCTATGGCTACTATGACTCCTACGGGCAGTATCGAAGTTCTTGTGGATACTAATAGCCTGAAAAAAGAAATCGTGTCAGTCTAACGACTGACACGATTTCTTTTTAAACTTTTTATTAATGATGAGCCCCACCTGCAAGGACAACAATGAGACAAATGTTTCTTTCTAATAGTTACGAAGACGCTCAGCCTTCTCATGAGATCTAATTTTCTCGTGTACTTTTGCTTCAATCTGGCGAATGCGTTCACGAGTGACGCCAAACTCAAGACCAACTTCTTCGAGCGTGTGCATCACGCCGTCGAACTCACCGAGACCATTTCTCATTTCAACAATACGACGTTCTTTTGGTGAAAGGTCATCAAGTATTTCATTAATTTGATCTGCGAGTATACGTCGTGATGACTCTTGGTCTGGGGAAAGTATTTTATCATCAGCGATGAATTCTCCCAGTGTTGATTTATCATCATCATCTCCGATTGGTTTTTCAAGTGAAACAGTATCCTGATTGATATTTTCAATGACGTGTATCTTTTCAACATCCACCCCCATCTCGACAGCGATCTCTTCTGCAAGAGGGTCACGCCCAAGATCTTGTGAAAGACGACGTACTACCTGCTTGTACTTGGCAATAGTTTCTACCATATGCACTGGTATACGGATAGTACGAGACTGGTCAGCAAGCGCTCGCGTGATGGCCTGACGTATCCACCAAGTAGCATAGGTAGAGAACTTATACCCTTTATTCCAATCAAATTTCTCAACGGCTTTAAAAAGTCCAATATTCCCTTCTTGTATAAGGTCAAGTAAAGAGAGGTCTGAACTACGACCGACATATTTCTTGGCGATAGAGACAACAAGACGGAGGTTTGCTTTTGCAAGAATGTTCTTAGCGTCAGTGTCGCCAGCTTCAATACGCTGAGCTAAAGTCCTTTCTTCTTCTCCAGAGATGAGTGGGTATTGACCAATTTCTCTCAAATACATTTGAATAGAATCATGTGAACCATCTTCTTTACCAAACTTCACATCTTCTACATCAAGTGAGAGTAAATTACCACCTTCTAAAATATCTACGCCATTTTGAGCAAGCTTTTCATAAAGCTCTTCAAGATAGGAGATATCTGACTCAAGTGTAGGAAAATGCTTAATAATTTCATCATACGTAACGAAACCACGCTCTTTTCCTTTACGGAGTAGCTCTGTTTCATTTTGTTCACGAGTAGAAAATTTCTTGACTGGCTCTGGTCTTTTTTCTTTCACTGGTCCAGTACGAATAGTAAAAGCTTTTGGTTTATACGCTTTTTTCTCTTCTACTGGTAGTTTTACTTCTACTACTTTCTTTGCTGCTGGTTTTTCGGTCGACCCTACGACTACTTTAGCTTTTTCTTTTGGAACACTTTTAAATACTTTTAAAACGGGAACTTTTTTTGCTGTAGGAATAGTTTTTTTGACGACCATTACCTTTTTGATTACGTTAGTATTGACTTTTTTTACGGGAGTTTTTTTAACGATTGGCTTTCTTAGTGCTTGCTTGGTTACGGCTTTTTTTGTTGTTGCCTTAACGACAACTTTTTTTGTTATTTTCTTTGCTACAGTTTTTGCTGTAGTTTTCTTGCTCCCTTGGATGACTTTAGGAGTAACCTTATTCTTTTTTGAAGCTACTTTTGTACTTGCCATATTTTTAATATATGTATGGCAATACTACCATAAAAACTACTTTTTGTGTAGTGTTTCTTTTTCTTTGATAAGGATATGTAGTTTCTGCAGTATTGACTCATCGCTCGGATTTTCTCGTAAGTCTATCTTTGCAAGCAATACACTCTCTTCGATCAATTCTTTTTTGTATTCATAAGCGAGCTCTCTGATCATTTGGTCTACCATTTCATCACCATCGACTCCTTTTCCAAGTTTGAATATTTCCATTTCTATAATTTCCAGTGGCACTGTATCTATGTCACTTAAAAAGGGTGCTATGGCCTCATGGTGCTTCAAATTTTTCCAAACGACGAGTGTTGCCAAGGTAAGTAATGTCTGATCTTTTCGGATCACTTCTTTTTTAATAACTTGTGGGATAAAAACTATTTCTACTTCCCCTTTTTCTAAAATAGTCTCACCTTCAAGAGCTTTTTTATTGATATTTGTTTCTTCACTTATTTTGGTCAAAAAATAATCCCTATCAAGTGGCGAGACGACCGCGCCAACAAGTGGCAATATTTCTTCTTTTACTTTTTTACTAAGTTCTCTTTCATCAGTAATTTCATGTTTTATTTTCTTGAGTAAAAAAAGAATGACGAGCTCTTTCTTTTGTAGTATTTCAAGCCATTCGCTAGGATTTTCTTTAATAAGGTCTGCTGGGTCTTTGGTAGCAAGAGGTATCGCATAGACATCAAGTCCTCCAAAAAGGCAAAGCTTGGCACTCTTTTTAAGCGCAGAGAGACCTGCTTGATCGCTATCAAAAGAAAGTATTATTTTTTCTGCAAAACGCTTGAGGAGTTTAATATGTTCATCGGTAAAAGCAGTACCAGAGACAGCTATGGTATTATGTACACCAGCCTGATAACTCATACAAAGATCCATTTGCCCTTCTACGACGACCACTTCTTTCGTTTCGGCCATTTTCTTCTTTGCCGTATCATAGCCAAAAAGAATCTTTGATTTGTGATAAAGAGAAGTCTCGGGAGTATTCACATACTTCCCTTGCGCCTGCGTCGCATCGACAAATTGTGGTAAAATCCTGCCCGAAAAACCGACGGTACGTCCACCAATATTTCGTATAGGAAACATAATACGTCCTCTAAATCTATCGTACCAACCTTTTACTTTACCATGTGCATCGAGTGCCTTGATGACTAGTCCTGACTCCTCCATTTCTTCAGGACTATATCCTGTCATAGAAAGATGTATAAAAAGTTTTCGCCAATCATTGGGCGCAAAACCTATACGAAAAAGTTTCTTTGTTTCTTCGAAGAGACCTCTTTCAGAAAGATACATCATTGACTCTGGACTCTTTAACAACTCAGATTCATAATATTTGGTCGCCTCTTCTAAGAGATCAATGAGCTTACTATCATGTTCATTTTTTTTATGATCAGAGAGTGATATACCCGCACGCGTTGCGAGCATACGGAGCGCTTCAATAAATGGAATATTTTCAATTTTTTCGACAAAAGTAAAAATGTCTCCGTGTGCCCCACAACCAAAGCAATGATAACTTTTCCGTTCTGGAGAAATATAAAAAGATGGTGTGCGTTCATTGTGGAAAGGACAACGGGCTTTGTACTGAATTCCAGACTTTTCTACCTTCACGTACGAAGAAATAACATCGACAATAGAGAGTGTATCTTTAATCTGATCCTTAGGATTCATGTACCTAGTGTACCTTATTTTGCTTTCTATGGCTCCTTGACGAAAAAATATTTAAAGATACTTTTTCTTAGTCTGTCTATACAAAAAATAGGAAATGGCTCAAGCTCTCTCCTTAGTGTGTAGAGAGCTTCACTTTACAGTTTCTTTTTTCGTTAGTTTTGCTGATTTACCTTGCTTAAAAGCTTAACTGGTCTGCTGCTAAGGCAACATAAACTACATTCCAGATATTCTAACTCCTAGTAGTCCTCGCAGCAGAGCTGCGAGGACTACTATGCGGTTCATGCAAGATTAAAAAAAACAAAAAGCGCCGCTTTTAGCGTCGCTTTTTGTTTTTAAACTCCACCTAAAACGAAAGCTTATTTCACTTCATCTTCAAACCCCCTGATTCCTGTTCCTGCTGGAATCAGACGTCCGATGATAACATTTTCCTTGAGGCCACGTAACTCATCAACAAGACCACGAGATGCTGCCGAGATAAGCACGCGAGTTGTATGCTGGAATGAAGCGGATGAGAGCCAAGAATCTGTCGAAAGTGCCACATCGGTGATACCTTGAACGAGCTGACGTCCTTTTGCTTCCTTCCTTCCCAAATCACGAAGTTTCATGTTTTCTCTTCTCCATGACGAAAGTTCAACTAAATCACCTTGAGTAAAACGTGATTCACCAGCATCCTGTATTTTCACACGAGAAAACATTTGTTTGATAATAACTTCAACGTGCTTACGAGAGATAGCTGCTCCTTGTAGTTCATATACTTTATTGATTTCGTTGACAATATACTCTTCAGCAACCTCTCTACCAGCATAGGTATAGAGCTCTTCAATATCACAAGAACCATCCGTAAGGAGTTGACCCTTAGCAACTTTGTCACCAATCTTTACCAGTAGCTGACGACGATAAAGCGCAGTGTATTCTATCTGCTTACCCTTCTTATTTCCCTTTGCCATTTCGTCTTCGTCACCCAAGATAACAATAACCTTCTCACGACCTTCTTCACGAATTGCCATGACTTCACCCTTTGCATGAGCGATCAGTGCTGGACTCTTTGGGGAACGACGTTCGAATATTTCTTCTACGCGAGGAAGACCTTGTGTAATATCAGCTCCTGACACTCCTCCAGAATGGAAAGTACGCATTGTTAGCTGTGTACCTGGCTCTCCGATTGCCTGTGCTGCCACAATACCAACAGCTTCACCCATACCCACCCTCTTGTTACGACCGAGATCAAGTCCGTAACACTTCACACAAATACCATGTAGTGATTCACAAGTTAACGGTGAGAATACCTGCGCTTCTGTAATACCTGCTCCTTCAAGTTTGAGAGCGTCTTCTTTGCTAAGAAGATGATTCTTAGCAAAGAGAACTTTGCCCTCGACAAGTATATCTTCAGCCAGCACACGTCCACGAATATTTTTTGAAAGAGGTACTTCAATGCCGAGTGCATTTGCTTTTCTAATTGCCTTACTCGCAACAGTACCGCAATCTTCTTCGGTAATGATGGCGTCCTGAGCCACATCCACAAGACGTCTTGTGAGATACCCTGCCTGTGCTGTCTTGAGCGCGGTGTCAGAGTTACCCTTACGAGCACCGTAAGTAGTAATGAAGTATTCTATCGGTGAAAGTCCTTCTTTATAAGATGAAATAACAGGAAAGTCGAGTTCACGTCCTGAGTTGTTCACAATGATACCTTTCATACCACTCATCTGAATGATTTGAGCCATCGATCCACGGGCACCAGA
This sequence comes from bacterium, assembly GCA_043745785.1. Lineage (GTDB taxonomy): Bacteria > Patescibacteriota > Minisyncoccia > Phycocordibacterales > UBA5272 > UBA11704. The sequence continues at coordinate 12,641 of JAYTSG010000010.1, forward strand.
AGTGATAAGGTCAGACACTGAACCATTTACTTCGATAGTCGCAGGAAGAAGTTTTTCAATCTTCAAACGTACTTCTTTCCAGACAGAAATAGTACGCTCATATCTTTCTTCTTCAGAAAGAAGACCTTCTTCAAAAGCTTCTTTTACTTTATCAGCAAGTTCCCAGCCGTGAGCGACAAGCACGGCTTTGTCTTTTGGAGGAGTTACTGAGTCGATACTCCATGTTGTTCCTGATACCGTTGAATACTTGTAACCAAAGCTTTTTATCTTGTCGATAATAGCAGGAGCAAGATCGATTCCATATTTCATGACGATTTCGTCAACGATTGCTGTCACTTTCTTGAGATTCACTTCTTCGTTAATATATGGGAAATCACTAGGGAAAATAGCATTAAAGAGTAGACGTCCGACGGTAGTGTCAAATGTCTTTCCTTCAAACTTTGCATACTTTTCTTTTTCAGACGGCATGACTTTAATCTTCGCCCTATACGAAATGATGTCAAAATCTCTCGCAGTAATGGCTTCATTTGGAGAAGCAAAATATTTATTTTCTCCTTTTTCACCAGCAATTTCTTTGGTCATCCAGTAACAACCAAGCACCATGTCCATACGCGGTGAGACGATAGATTCTCCAGAACCAGGACGGAGAAGGTTTTTGTTAGCTGCCATGAGCTCACGAGCTTCTCTTTGAGCTGCTACCGAGAGTGGAAGATGCACTGCCATTTGGTCACCATCGAAGTCTGCGTTAAACGCAGCACACACGAGCGGATGAAGAGAGATAGCGTTACCTTCGATAAGTATAGGATTAAATGCTTGAATACCAAGGCGGTGAAGTGTCGGTGCACGGTTTAGGAGCACGTACTTACCCTTGATAACTTCTTCAAGAATAGCCCAGACTTCAGGAATACTATCTTCGATAAGTTTTGAAGCTCCACGAATGTTAAAGGCAAGTTCACGGGCGAGTAGCTTCGAAATAACAAATGGTCTAAAGAGTTCAAGAGCCATATGCTTTGGAAGACCACACTGATTGAGCGCGAGTGACGGACCGACGACAATAACAGAACGAGCAGAATAATCAACACGCTTACCGAGAAGATTTCCGCGCAGTAATCCTTGCTTGCCTTTCAAATTATCTGAAAGACTCTTAAGCTGGCGCTTAGTGTTCATTGACATGACAGCATCCTGTCCATGGCGAGCAGTGTTATCAATAAGTGCATCGACGGCTTCCTGAAGAATACGCTTTTCGTTACGCAAGATAACATCTGGAGCACCAATTTCGATAAGTTTCTTGAGACGATTATTACGGTTGATGACGCGACGATAGAGATCATTCACATCAGATGCAGCGTAGCGACCACCTTCGAGCGCTACCATTGGGCGAATACCCGCTGGAATAATGGGGATAGTGGTAAGAAACATCCATTCAGGGCGAATACCAGCATTGATGAACGCTCTAATGAGTGACAATCTTCTTTCTGTTTTTTCTCTTTCAAGAGCTCCCATTTTGGGAATATTCTCAACAATTTTCGCTTCAAGTTCTTTCAAATTGATAGTCTTGAGAATATTATAAATTGCTTCAGCGCCAATACCTGCATCAAAACAGATACCATATTTCATAGAAAAGCGGTGATAAGCGAGTTCATCTAATATTTTCCAAGGTCTAATTTCTTCAATTTCTTTCTTGGTAGCAATAAGAAGTTCTCTTAGTTTGTCTTGAGTTTTCTCATCACTAGAGCTTTTTATCTTTGCTTTAAACTCACTATCAAGATCTTTGAGAAGTAATTCTTTTTGACCTTCGTTGACAGTGTGAATAATATATCCTGCAAAGTAAACAACTTTTTCTACTTCAGATACTGG
>JAYTSG010000011.1:0-1913 GCA_043745785.1 bacterium
ACTTTATCAATGCTTGAAGAGTCGAGAGTTATTTTCTGAATGAATACTATAAACATATCTACTCTTATAATCTTTCCCAGCATTAGCATATGATCCATCTTCTTGTTTTGGACAAATCTTTAAAAATGAAAGTAGAAATGCTATCGAATCAATAAGTCTAGTCAACCTTTCTGACTTACGCCACAAGGTACTCGATACAGAGCAAGCGTTGTATCGGACAAACATCTTTGATGTTTGTTGTGTGTGGAGTACAACACACGAACTCACTATATCTCTCTGGCTTACGCTATGGAGTATTTTTGCGGAATAAATATCTTTTCTTTCTTGAGCTAGTTTTTCATTTATTAATACTAAGTCATTTAAAAGACATAATTGATAATTTTGTTCTTTACAAATATAATTTTCTTTGGTTCCCTACCTTCAGTATATTTTTTATAATAGTCCTGAGTAGAAATCTCTGCATGAACACTATTTTGATCTGAGTCTAATACAAAAACTGCGGTCCCACGAAGTTTTCCTCCTATCTGTACACCTATAGTGACAGAGTTATCGATAAGCTTATTTTCGTCAAATAGAGGCCAGGGAGCACTATGTATAGATTCTTTTTCACCGAGTTTCCGCCAGATCTCATCAGTGATATAAGGAGCGAAGGGTGACAATAGTTTGACAAATATTTTATAGTTATTACTATCAATGTCTTCTTTTTCATAGAGATTGAGCCATATCATGAGACTAGAAACACAGGTGTTAAAATTCATATTCTCGACACCAGCCCCGATTGCTTTAATCGTTTTATGAGTCGTAATAGTGAGTTCTTTTACATCTCCATTTACTTTTGTAGAGAGCACTTCTACTTTATCTAAAAATCTTTTCACTCCGACAATCGCCTTATCATCCCAAGCTACTGCTTGATCAAAAGGACCCATAAACATTTCATACACTCGCAGTACGTCTGCGCCATAAGTCTTGATAATGTCATCTGGACTTACAACATTACCGACGCTTTTACTCATCTTGCCGCCATCGGCACCGAGTATCATACCCTGTGATGTACGTTTATAGTACGGCTCACTGATAGGAACGAGACCAATATCGAAAAGGAATTTAAACCAAAAGCGAGAATAAAGAAGATGTAGTGTCGTATGTTCCATACCTCCATTGTACCAATCTACTGGTAACCATTTTGCAAGGAGATCTTTGTTGGCGATAGCTCTTTTATTTTTAGGATCAATGTACCTCATAAAGTACCAAGAGCTTCCCGCCCATTGAGGCATGGTGTCAGTCTCGCGACGAAAAGGTTCACCATTTTTATCGCTAACAAAATGACCAGTTTCATTTATTTTTCCTTTGATGGTAACCCACTCTGGAGCAAGAGACAGAGGTGACTCTCCATTATCTGTCGGCAAAAAAGATGCGATTTGAGGTAAAACAATTGGCAATTCATTTTCACTAACGGGATACATTTTCCCTTCGGCATTATAAACGATAGGGATAGGCTCTCCCCAATAACGTTGACGAGCAAAGACCCAATCGCGAAGTTTACTTTTCATAACTATTTTACCACCAACAGCTTCGGTAATTTTTGTACGTGCTTCATTTGATGTAAGACCGTCAAATGCACCAGAATTAACAACTATTCCATCTGCTGTGGTAAATGCACCTTGTGTCTTCCCGATAAAATGCATCCATGCTTTTTTATGATGTGACCATGTAATAAGGTCCTCGATTTCTTCTTTTTTAAACCACCCTATTTCGTGTCTACCTTCGTCACTTTCACAATAATTTTTTTTATCTGACAGTAGTTGTGCATGGAAGAAAAAACCTACAGTATCCTGATTTTTTTGTTTTGGGTGTCTAAATCCGAAGACAGATACAGGATGAATACCCTTACTCATTATTTTTATATCAGTGTA
>JAYTSG010000012.1:0-9936 GCA_043745785.1 bacterium
CTTTTATTAGCGTATCTCTCTTTTATTTTGGTGAAGCAGTCTGGCCACACATGGTTCTCATTGGTATTAATATAGTCATTATACTTCATGGTTACGATGAATTTACGATTGAAAACAAATTATTTAGAAGGAAAAAACGAGAGCCTATATTATAGTATGGAACTTTTATGTAAATGAACCCCCAGGACTTACCGCCATAGGGCACTCGATACAAAGATCGCGTTGTATCGTACAAACATTTTCGATGTTTGTCGTGTGTGGAGTACAATACACGAACTTGCTACATCTCTCTGGCTTATGCCACAGAGTATTTTTACGGAATAAATCTACGAGCCTACTTATGCTACACTATTTACTATGTATTTTGTGTATATACTCCTTTGTAAGGATTCTACCTTGTATACAGGATCAACAAACAATTTAGAAAAAAGATTCTATACTCATAACTTTCTCAAAAATGGAGCACATTATACTAAAATAAGAAGACCTGTAGTCCTTGTCTATCATGAGGAGTGTCTAAGTTATGCTTTCGCAAGAAAGAGAGAAGCTGAAATTAAAAAAATGAGTAAAAAAGAAAAAGAAAAACTGATTAAATCAACTATCGTAAACAACTAATCATTCATAAAAAGTTTCACTACTATCATGTGTTTATAGTGAAACTTTAATAAGTTAATGGAGATATTTCATTTCTAAAAAACTGGTGACAATGCTTATTCTTTTTATATACTTCTTGATATACTGAAAACATGTTTACCGAACTTAATCGACTAGAACACAAAAGAACATCCTCTCAGGCTTTTGGATTTTATGTATCCTATCTTGGTATGGTGATGCTTGCTTCGGGCATTTTTGCAGGAATCGCCTCGATTCTTATGAGCCCCGCTGATCCTTATACTTTTGGTATTGGCATTGGCATCATAGTCTCTTCTTTATTTTCATTCCTTTTACCTCTTCGTATTCTAAAACAAAAAAACATACCACCAAACGCTCTCTTCTTTATCCTTTCACTTTGCTCAGGATTTCTAGCCTTCATGTTTGGTGGTATCGTTGGGCTTATTTTTTCTACGTACCTTACAACACTCCCTAGCAAGCATGTCTGATCTCTTCAAAAAGTTACTCACTTCGCTTGATAATAAGAGTGCTATACTTTAGTATATGGCTTACCATGACAAACATAGTCGCTCTATACTAAAAGCAATAAGCTATCGTATACTTTCTATAACGATAGACTTTATAGTCGTCATTCTCTTTACCAAAAAAGTTGACCTCACTATCGGTATCGTCATACTCACTAATACCTACAGCACCTTCCTTTACTATTTTCATGAAAGAATATGGAACAAGCTTCATTTTGGTCGCATACAATTAGATAAAAGAAGGCTAACTATTTTAAACACAAGGAATACTACGAAGTAACTTCTTTTTACTCTCGTAGTTAGGACAAAACCGATCTACTAAGTCCCAAAACTTTTTTGAATGATTCATTTCTTGTAAGTGACATAGCTCATGAACAAGAAGATACTCGACTAAATCATCAGGTAGAAAAAGTATTTTGTAATGAAATGACAAATTCCTTTTTGAAGAACAAGAGCCCCATCTTGTTTTAGTATTTTTAATAGTAACTGACGCATAAGAAAAAGGAATGACACTACTTAATGTATCTAATTTTTCCATAACTAATTGTTGTGCTTCTTTTTTATAGATTCGTATTTCTTTTAAAGAATGAAGACCAAAAAGATATGAGGAAAGATTGTGGGTACTTTTTAGTAAATCTTTTCTTTTTTCTTTCTCAAGATACATTTTTTCAAGTACTGATTTTTCTTTGAGAAAAAAAACTTTTGCAAGAAACATTGGTAGGTGATAAGGGTAGGAAACTCTTACCTTACCATTTGCAAGCAGTGACATAGTTATATGACGAGATCCTTTTTTTCGTACATAGAGTATCTCTGTAAACATAGACTACTCAATGATAAGATGCTCTTCACGGATAACTCGATGACCAACCTTAGTGATAACTAAATAATTACCTTTATTTCCTTTTATTTTCGTCATAAGACTTCTTGATTCAAACTGAAGGTTTTCTTTTTTTTCAAGTATAGGTATTTCTGTTTGAACATCATCAATAACGCGGTACCAATGATGTTCTGGAGCACTTGTCACACTATCAGGGAGAGTATATATGGTCGTCAAAGCAATAGTGTCTTCCTCTTTGTAAGGAAGCCGTATTTCTTTATTTTTGCCCATCTCGCGTAATTTTACCATGAGAGTTTCTTCTTTTTCTATTGTTACTGCAGATGTTTGTAACACAATTTTCTCAACGGTAAAAGGAGCAGGGGGGAGTAAAAAATTGAGCGCAAGAAAAAAGATGAAAAGTGGAAGAGAAAAAGCAAGAGCTCTACCTTTAGGCTCTATCATTTCACTAAACTCTGAATGCGAAGAAAAAAATTTATTGTAAAAGAAAATGATTAATGCTGATGAAAAAATTCCTATAGAGAGAGTTCTGTCATCAAACGATCCTGTGAGCAACGGCATCATATAGATACTGTAAAAGGAGCTTGAGATAACGAGAAGTACATAGTCAAACAAAAGGCGAAATCGATGAGAACTAACAAGTTCGTTAGATAAAAGTACGATGAAAAAGAGTAGCAGAAATGGTGCAGCTATTCTAGTGTCAGCACTCCGTAATGAATACGTAAAAATATAGGAAAGTGATGAGCCTGAAAAAAAAGATATGAGAAAAGTGAGCAGTCTATATGTTTCTTTTTCTTGATCATCAACTTTATTATTCTTAATAATAAGCTCCCTCAAAAACAAACAAGTTGCAAAAAGTAGTATATAGCTCGTTCCTAAGATAATAGTAAAAAAATGGTCTGGCGCGGGGAGTAGCACAATATCAAATAAGAAACCAAAAATAAATATGGCGGATATAAGATGATGCCTCAGAAAATAAAGGAATCCTTTTTGCTTTACAAGAGTATTCATACTGCTAAAAGTATACTCTACAATTTGATTTAACGCATACTAGCTTTGAGTTCAGTAGGGTCTTCACTCACGAGCGTAAAATAGTGCCTTCCAAGTAGCCTCATATCATCAAGATAGATACTAACTCGCCATTTTCCCGGGGTTGTCTTATTTGAGATAGTATAGCCCCTATACCCTTCTTTACGACTACCAACAAGCAGATAACTAACCGACGTCATACTTTTCCATGACGAGGTATTTTCATCATACTTTTCCCAGCGGTGACTAATAGGCGCGGAAATATGTGACGGCGCAAAAATAGTAGTAAAGAAATAAAGTGGTTTACCTTCTTTAATATGATACACAGTACTAACCCCAACTCTTACTTCTTCGAGAACATTATAAGTATTACCAACTTTTTGTATATCATGATAGATTTTTGCATTCATTATCGAAAGTGGTAGCGGTGGCACACTGTTAGTGTAATAAAGAAAAGCAAAAGAGAGTGGCCCCCAGAGTGCAAGAGCATAGACTATCTTTTTTTGTAGTAGATTTTGTGGTAAAACAGTAAGTAAGCTATACGCATAGAGTGCCGAAAGAGTTCCAGAGAAAACAAGTGAGAACAAAAAAACGAGACCACTGACTGAATAGAAAATAAAAGGAATAAGAAAAATAGAAAGCGATGTGAAAACAAAGAATATAACGCAAATATCTAAGTATGTCCTATATTTTTTCGTTGTAATATATTCATTAGCAATGATAACGAAAAGGGAAAAAAGAAAGAACGGAAATGCCCCTGCAATATAAGAACTACGATAATAAAGTACGAAAATATAAGACAAAACTGAACCAGAAAAGAAAGCAAGGAGGAGTGAAAGTAAATTAGAAACTTTATTACCAAAGACATCTCCTTTTGCACGAGTAAGTAAAAATGAACGAGCGAGAAGAGTTATGCTAAGTCCAAGAGTATAAAAAATACCGATAAATGGAGTAAGTATATGTTCTACTCCAGGTAAATAAATGAAATCAATAATAAATCCAATAATAAAGAGTGCTATCGAAATGTGTTTACCGTGATCTTTTAAGTAGAGAAACATTTTCTTTAACACTTCTTGTGAAGTAATAAGCATAGCACTATAGTAGCAAGCATAGCACTACTTATCCAGAGTGCTATCAACTGATGTCATTAAGGAAGTGTCTGAAGCTCAAACAAAAGCACCGTGAGAGCTACCCAAGCATTCTCTTCACTCAAAGAAAGGAGTGGTGCTTTTTCTAGTAAATAAAGTATATGCTTTGACTGCACTGGAATTTTCATTTTTGTAGTCATTTCTGAAAGAAATATTTTCTCTTTTTGACTAAAACTAGTAACTCCAATACGATAAAGAAGCAGATTTCTCATTATTCCTAGTAAATCTCGAAAAAGATTTTCTGGAGTAGTATTTTTTTCTTTTGCTAGCGTAAGAAAAATATGGACTTGAGATAATTCGCCGCCAAAAATATTCTCAAGTAATGAAGAAAGAAGTGCTTCATCAGAAATACCTAGTATTTTTCTTACTACTATTTCTTCAATCGTAGAAGTATCACTAGCTCTTAAAACTGTTTCCAAAATACCAAGAGCATCTCTAAAAGAACCCCTCGCTTCTTTACTAATCAGTTCGACAGAACTTTCTGTCAGAAGATAACCCTCCTTACTCGCAATAGTGATGATATGATTTGAAAGTGTAATGCTCGAAGGTTCTCCAAAAGAAATAATCTGACATCTCGAATGTATAGTATCAGGAAGTTTCTCTTTATCTGTTGTAGCTAATATAAAAAGAACATGAGCTGGTGGTTCTTCAAGTGTTTTAAGTAATGCATTTGATGCTTCTTTGGTGAGCATATGAGCCTCATCTAAAATATACATTTTATAGGGCGAAGAGAAGGGTAGAGTATGTATACTTTCCCGGAGAGACCTTACTTCATCGACACCACGATTACTCGCAGCATCAAGCTCATAAATATCTTCTGGGTTAATACCTAAACTTTTAGCAAAGATTCGTGCAAGAGAAGTTTTACCAGTACCTCTACTTCCTGAAAAAAGATAAGCATGAGAAGGTTTTTTCTCAGATACTGCTTTTTTAAGGAGTAGCAACGGTGTATCTTGACCGATAATCTCATCAAAGTTTTGTGGACGATATTTACGATAGAGTGCTTCATATTCAGTCATAAGGATAAGTATATCACGAACGAAGTTTTCGTTTGGAAGTAACGATATAAGCAAAAACTATTGATATAATTTACCAAAACACTGTCTTTAGCTTTAAAAGCACTATTTTACACCTTTTTGCCACAACTTCATCTCTTTTATTTCTGCTTGTTGCACCTCTACTATTTGAGCAGAAAGAGCGAGTATCTCTTTATTGTGACTTTTAGCGAGAGCTTCCTTTGCCATCGCTACAGCGCCTTCATGGTGAATAATCATTTGAGTAAGAAAAGCCTTATCAAACGCGTCACCATTTTTATCTTGTATTGCTGTAAGCATTCTATCTATTGAAGAAGACTTATCACTACCAGTTGCTATATGCGTACCAACCATAACAACTTTATCAAGTGGTGTAGTGGTATCAAGACCATCATCAAGAGTGGTGTTTTTATTAATTACTCCTTTTTTTGTATAGGGAAGAGGGAGAAAAAGTGAAATGAGGTACGTTAAAAAAATACCGAGAGCAAAGACAAAGAGGAGTAACGATTTTTTTGTTTCTTTTGCTTCTCTCATCTTTGTAGTATACACGGAAACATATTTTAGCAATAGTTTTATACTTAGAACTATTTTATAATTTATTCGCGCATACTATCCCACGGCATCAGCCTGGGGATGTAGCGTCATCCGACAGCAGTCGAGCAAACCATCTTCGATGTTTGTTGTGTGTGGAGTACAACACATAACTCGCTACATCCTCGGGCGTATGCCCCGGGGTATTTTCGCGGAATAAATGACTAGAAACTAGAATGAGATTATTCCATTAATTAATAAACACTCTAAACTTACTCTCTAAAATCTTTCAAAAAAACTTCTATCACCTCCTCTATTTCATCTCCATTTTTTGCTTCCATCAGCTTCATACGAAGTTCTTTTGCGCCATCAAAACCATTACAGTAGAGCCGATAATGTTTTTTCATGATAGCAAAACTTTTGATATCACCAAGCTTTTTCTCAAAAAGGAGTACGTGTTTGAGACTGATACGAAGTTTTTCTTCTACACTCTTCCCCCTTTCAAAAGTCTCTTCATCGAAAAACCAAGGCGTACCAAAAGTGGCACGACCGATCATGACGCCATCAAACCCTGATTCTTTTGCAAGTATTTTCCCCTGTTTTACACTTTTTACATCGCCATTACCAATGAGAACCGGACCTCCAGCGATTGCATGCCCAGAAAAACTTCTCACAAAATCACTCACATCTCGTGCTAATTCCCAGTGTGCTGGTACCAAAGAAAGTTCTTTTCTGGTTCGAAGATGTACCGTGAGCGCTGATATATTCATTTCTAAAAGATAAGGTAACCACTCTTTATATTCTACTTTATTAAAGCCAAGCCTCGTTTTCACTGAGACAGGAATATGTTCTGCTCCTTCTTGTGCAGCTTTTATAACCGCTTGAGCAACTAAAGGTGTTGTTATCATTTTACTACCGGCACCTTGTTTTTCAATCGATTTATCAGGACAGCCCATATTGATATCAATGCCATCAAATCCAAGTTCACGGCAAAGCACTGATGCTTTGTAGACGGTTTCTGGATTTGAAGAAAAAATCTGAGCTACGATAGGTCTTTCGCCTTCTGTGTATTCGAGGTCTCTTTTTAAAACTTCTCGACCAGGGCTTGCGAGACCATCTGCCGAGACAAATTCTGTCCAAGTCACATCCGGTCCACTCCCTCCTTTTTCTCTGCGAGATTCCTCTGCAATGAGTTCTCGAAAAGCAGTGTCTGTCACATCCGCCATCGGTGCGAGGACTGAAAGAGTTTCTCCTTTTGCTATTTTTGTATCGACGAGCTTCTGCCAAAAACCACGAGGTGGTAAATGATTTGCATTCTCATTATTAATTTCTTTCATACGTAGTAGTTGCAGTTGATTTCGGAAGAGTTATGCCGTCAGAGAGTATCATTTTATAATATACTTTATTACCAAATCTCACATCAAGTTTTTGTACTTTTGCAAAGGTCTCTTTGTTTTCTTTCAGTGGACTGGTTTCCAATACGCTCACTATTTTTGACCAAACTTCTTTTTCGTCTTGCTTAAGTGAAAAGATAATCTGTGTCTGTGAATCTGTTTTTAAAATAAAAGTTGTATCGAAAAGTTCATCTACAGTAATAGTTTCAATCGGAAAAAGTGCGGTCTCTATGGTTTCTTTCAAAAAAATGAGTTTCTTTAATTCAGTGAGTGTGATTTGTTTAGTTGAATTTAGTGTCGGTAATGGTATCATTCTTTTATCTTGATACCATAGATTGTTCGTATCAAGATAGTAGCCATTTATATTTTTAAATACTGGAGTTCGGAGCGTATACGTAGCAAACAGATATCTCGTCACAAAATCACGGGTTAGAGTAAGTGTCTCAAGTTCTGGAACATCTATCATGCTCTTTTTTTTGATAACAGTAAGAGTCGGAGAAATGAGGGAACTGTTCGGAAAAAATGAATAAGAAGTATGAGAAAGTTCTGCAAGTAAACTATTTTTTATTGCCGTTTGTAATTTCCCGTCTGGGACAATAACCTCTCGGTACATAGTAAATGGCGCATGCAGTAAATAAACGTACCCACAAATAGCGAAAATAATAGCAGTAATCCATATCAAAGTAGTTCTATTTCTCTTTTTGAGTCTTTCGCTACGTTTTTGATGCTTTTTAATGAGCTTTTCTGAGTGTTTGTTTTCCAACATAAGGAATAAGAACTTCTGGCACGCTGATACTACCATCTTCTTCTTGATAGTTTTCAATAATTGCAGTGATGAGACGCGGAGTAGCAGCTGCCGTATTGTTCATCGAGTGAGCAAAACGCATCTTTCCATTTTCGTCTTTATAACGAATATTAAGTCTTCTCGTTTGAAAATCATGAAAATAACTTGCACTATGCGTTTCTCTGTATTTTTCTTGAGATGGCATCCAAACTTCGATATCATATTTTTTTACTTGTCCAAGACCAAGATCAGCACCGCAGTTAACGACAGTATGATACGGAAGACCGAGCTCTTCCATCATCTCTTCTGAATGTCGAGTAATCTCTTCATGCAATCTAACACTCTCTTCATGTGAAGCTTCACAGAAAACAACTTGTTCACATTTGAAAAATTCATGAACACGCACAAGACCATTAACATCTTTACCATGACTACCTGCTTCTTTTCTAAAACATGGTGAAAAAGCTATGTACTTTATTGGGAACTGTGACTTGTCAAGCACTTCTCCTCCGTGATAATACATCGTAGCAACCTCACCAGTTCCTGCAAAATAATCACTACCGTCTTTATAGAGATCATCTTCTCCTTGCGGAAGATATCCAGTACCTAAGAGTGTCTCACGTTTGACTAGTGACGGTACTATCATAGGAGTAAATCCTTTTTTCTCCCAACGCTGCATAGCATATTGCCAAATAGCCAACTCGAGCATCGCTCCATCATTCTTTAGGAAATAACCACGGAAGCCAGAAGTTTTTGCCCCTCTTTCAAAATCAACCATATCATTCGCCTCCATAATTTCAATATGTGTCTTTGGGGTAAAGCTAAACTGACGAATTTCTCCCCATTTACGAACCTCCATGTTATCATCATCACTTTCTCCTTCTGGGACACTCATATCGGGAATATTTGGCACCGACAGCATCAGTTTACGCCACTCTTTCATTGTCTCTTCAAACTTCTCTTCTTTGTGTTTAAGCATTTCTTTCAGTTCTCTCATTTCTTCTATTACAGTAGCTCTTTCTGATTCTGAAAGCATTCCAGCCGTGCCCATTTTTTCGCTGACCTTATTTTGCTTAGCACGAAGTTCTTCAACATCCCGAAGAAGCATGAGCCTGGCGTCGTCTGAGATAATTAATTCTTCAGCATTAAAAGAACTTCGCTTTTTTAGTGCACCAAGAGCAATAAGTTCTTTATTTTCTCTAATAAATTTTATATCAAGCATAGTATCTCTATTCTATCATGACTTTCTCTACTTCAAAAAACTGGTGAGAAGATACTTGCCCAAGAGGTCATCTCATGCGACACTAGGGTACATATGAAGACATACTATAGTGACAAAACATTTATCGAAGATTCTGAACACACAACACCAAAAGTACATTTCAAACAAGATCATTTTCATTATAAACCAGTCACTATTGGAGACCACATTGCATGGAATCTTGTCCATATTTTAGCTAAAAGTGCTGATATACTTTTTAAAAAGCGTTACGGAAACAGAGCTGTCGTACTAGAAACTATCGCAGCTGTGCCTGGCATGGTTGGTGGTCTCTTACAACATTTAAAAGCGCTACGCTTTATAAGAGATGACAGAGGGTGGATTAAAGCACTCGTTGATGAAGCCGAAAATGAGCGTATTCACCTTCTTGTCTACAGTCAAATTGCAAAGCCGACTGTCTTTGAGAGAGGTGTTATCATGTTTGTGCAATTCTTTTTTTATCATATTTATTTTGTACTCTATTTCTTTTCTCCTTGTACTGCACACCGTACTGTAGGATATCTCGAAGAAGAAGCTGTACATAGTTACTTTACGTATCTTCAACTCATCGATGAAGGAGTAATTAAAAATGTCGATGCGCCACAACTTGCTAAAGATTATTGGCATTTGAAAGATACTGCAAAACTTCGTGATGTCGTCATCGCCACTATTCACGATGAAGTGATACATCGTGACGTGAACCACACCTTTGCAAATGACTACAAAGGGACGCATCTTTGGAAATAATGGTGGCACTGGTAGGCGGAAAAATAAAGTAGCGGAGCCG
>JAYTSG010000013.1:0-11164 GCA_043745785.1 bacterium
ATAAAAGATACCTCCAACCACACAAAGACACGTGACTACTGTTAAAAACAGCCAAATATTCTTCTTTCGCATAATGGGGCTATTCTACCACAAGGGAAAAACAAGAAAAAATACTCCTTGCTAAAACTTAGCCTAAAAAAAGTGAGTGGAGATACATCTCATCCATACCGTCAATATCAAGTAATTCTTCAACAATATCCGTCGCAATAATACCAATATTTACCGAATCAATAGAAAGGGCAGATGAAATAAGAGAAAGATTTTGTGACACTTCTCCTGTCTCTATAAGAGCAAAACGATACGCATGCTCTCGATATTTTGAAAAAGAACGTGACATGACAGCAGTAAGGGCTATCATACAAGTTGAATTCAAAAGAAAATCATAAACAGTCATTCTCTTTATCGTATCTATACTGATAGCCTCATTCTCAATACATGATAATGTATGAGTATCGACGTTATAGTGGTAAACACCGGAAGAAATAATACCAACCGGTTTTATCATGATTAAATAAGCTTCAAGTGGAAAGCGCGCGCCACCACTCGCATAAGGTCTTCTTCCTTTTTTTTCAAGTGCGTCACGATCAATTTCTGCAAGAGAGTAGTACAAAAGATCGGAAATATTTTGTACTGTAAGTACATTCATAAACTCTCTTTTTGATTTTCGAGAGAGGATACTATCTCCTAATTTTTTCTCTATCCTCGAAGGAGGAGGTAAGATAACTTCAGGAAATCTCTCATATTTTTTAAAGAAAGTAGTTTTCCATTCATCTGGCCACTCTCCTGATTTTGTACGCTTAACAAGTCCTGCGGCGGTTTCTTTTGAATTTTGATGATAGAGTTCAAAAAATTGCATATTCTTGAAAGTATACCACCTATGGGAAAAAATGTGGAAGTGGATTAATATCATCCTGACAAAAATTAATTTTCCCTTTTTTTTGTGCAAAACGTATAAGTCTCTCCGATATCGGCGTAGAGAAAATTTCATTAAGATGAAGTTTTAAGAGAGCGGGAGAGAAGGCATGCATAACATATAAATTCATAATTTCTGAATAAATAGAGCTTGCCTCGTGAATAAAAAGATCGTATCCATCTCCATGTACACCTTTTAATTTTTTAAAATCCTTTATGATAAAAGCGAGCTCTTCTTTTTGAGATGAAAAGATTCGTGATCCTTCTGAAAAATCTCCAAAAGAAATAGACCCTTGAGATTTTGCAAAAAACTCTTTTCTTAATATCTTTATACCCTCTTCTGAGGAATAAAGCCTCACCCTGCCTTGCTTATCTATTCCTTCATTAAGATACGTTTTTGACTGTAAGACTTTTTTCATTTCTTCTTCATTCATCATTTTTCCAACTTCTCGCACAGAATTGAGTACTGCAAGCGCCTCAAGTAATGCCCCTTCAACTACTTTCAGTGGATCTTGTCCGACTCTAGCTCCACAAGAAACTATGTGAAGGACAGGGTCTACAATCACAACAAAACAAGCCTTAATATCAAAGTCATACCTCATGTCGTATACATAAATTTCAAGATTATATCTCTTACTTATTTTTTTTATATATACACCTATATCAGTCTCTTCGTCGAGAAAGATTTGTTTTGGCGTAATACCCGCAAACCAATATAAATGAAAATGATCTCTTTCAATCATCTCGTAAACAGCAGAGAGAGTGGCCATTTCTTTTGTAGATCCTGCGCCGCTTCCATTTGAAGTTGGATCAAAAAGTATTGGCTGTTCTCTTGAAAAAGTATTTATTCCAAAATAAAAAGCATGTACTGGAAAAAAAGATTTTTTTCCAGTACATACAGATCGAACCTTAAAACCAAGCATATTTTTACATTGTTCTTTAGTACCCGCCAAGTAAGGATAAGCATTCGTCTGCTCCTTTCTAAAATGAGGAACTAAATCAAATAAATAAGAAGCATCACCATAATAAAATGTAGGGTAGAAAATAGTTTTGGAATTATGAGAGTAGTATGTCGCATGTCTTTCCACTGCTTCAATGAGAGCTTTATAGAGACTCATTTCAGGACTTTCATTTAAGAATGAAAAACCCCATGACATTTGCTTACTTTTCTCATCTTCTTCGACACTAAAAAAAGAAGTACTTGCGTGATAAAACTTTGGATAATCACTTTTCTGTGAACCTTCTCCGTACTCATTGATAAAGCCAAGTTTTTTAAACCTTTCTAGATAAAGACGTACGCCGAGAGTTGTCTGATGTTCTACAGAAAAAATAGTACCCTCTTTTATTCCAAAAATACGAGAAAGATTTTTCTCGTATGATGAAAGTGAGAAAAAATGTCCAAATCTACTTCTTATAACAATTTTCTTAGCCGAAAGAATTTTAACTCTGTTAAGAAAATTAACTCGGGAGCTACTTTGACGCATACAATAAAAACTTGACTACTCTTGACTCTACTTAAAATCACTCTCTGACCACCCATTTGAAAGTAACCAACCTTTAAATCCATCATGCAATTTTGCGAGTTTCCTTGCATTTTCTGGACTATAAACACTTGTTTCTTTTGTCATATTTGAATAAGCTACTCTTGCTAAACTACTATGTGGAGCGGAGAAAGCTAAAGGCTCAGCTTTAATATACGCAACTATTTTGTCAAGCGGATCTTTAACACTCTCCTTTGTTGCTTCTTTAGCATTAATGAGACTTGTAGCATACAGGTAGTGTGTAAAGAAATAAAGTCTCCCTACTTTTTCGCGAGACAACACACTGTTAAACGTGTAGATTTCTTGTGGTGTAAACGGATGTCCTGACGTAAAACCAATTCCTTTCATATTTTCTATTGCGCTCCCATATTGATTCAGAGCAACCACGATATCTTCGTCTCTTTTTCCTGTTTTTAATAATTCATCAAGAGATCTATTTTTAACAGTAATTCCAGCGAGATACTCATCTGACCTCTTAATATAATACATAGCCCTTTCTGTCATTATCCCTCTAAATTTAATAGCCTCCCCCTTACTCAACTTCTCTCCCTTACTATTTAAAAGTGTCTCTGATATGAGAGCAAGTTCTGAATATTTATTGGCAGCAAGTCCCCAAAGAGTGATGTCCGCCAAATTTTGCGTATCAATAACATCGTAATAAGCAAGAAGAGCTTGAAGAGACTCAAGGCTAAAATTTTTAATCTCTCTTGCTTTAATTTTCTCAAAAACAAGAGGGTATATCGCTTCCGCATTATTGAGAAATGCTAGTTCTTGATGAGCGTGAATAAAGTCGTATATCTCATAAATGTTTCCACCATTATCAAAATAACGGTGCGTAATCCAATAAATAGCAGACCTTGTTTCATCGTCAGTTTTTTTATCTTTAATTTTTGCTACGAAAAAATCCTGTAAAGGTTTTGGATCCTCTCCTACATTACTTAATTTAACAACATCTTTAAACTTCTTTACTCGTGTAGTCACAGCAACCTCAGACCCCTTATTCTTAGGGTAAAAATAAACACCAATAACGCTGGCAAGAAAAAAAACTAAAACTATCATACTGACTAACTTCAAAACACTTCTCAATGAAGTAGAAGAGGTCGTTTCTTCACTGTTATTTTTTGACGGTAAATTATCCATATGGAAAAAGTATACCCTAGTCAAAGATAAAGTACAAAGAAAAGAGAACACTCACTGTGTATAGCTACTACAGCTGAGGTATAGTGAGGCTTATTTTTGCAATTTCATCTGCGCAAGTTTTTATATAAAGCACATTTTCATCATCACAAAACAGTACGTTTTGCGTTAATCTCTCCGTAAAGTAAGTGGTAGAGACTATTTTATTTTTTGTTATTGATATTTCAAAAAGTTTTGCATTATTTGCTCCAATAAAAAAATGTACATGATTATTTTTCTTATCCTTGTACGGCACAGCGTCTGAAAAAATACGCGAACCAAGATAATGGCTTTGCAAAAGGTTTCCAGAAAAAAGGTCAACCACATAAACGTATTTATCAAATGACGATATCAATACGTAGCCTTCATGTACGACCGGATTATTAACAGTACCATAAGAAAACACTGCTGATTTTCTTATGACCTTCCCTGTAGCAAGGGAAACGAAGTATAACAACCCTCTCTCTTCATTTTCAAAAAGACTAGTCCCTGCAACCAAAAGACACCCTTCTCTTTTGTACAAAGTAGGACAAGAAGAGTGGGTTATACTAATTTCTTTTGTACACCAAAAAAGAGATCCGTCTTTTGACGAAATTGAAATAACTCCCCCTACTTCTTCCGTAAAAATAACATACCCATTATGCAATAATATTTTCTTTGTTATTTTGTTTTTTATTGGATATTCCCATTTCTTCTTACCTGTAAGCACGTCAAGTGCCACTAACTTAGTTTGTTCATGCAAAAATCCATAGGTAAGAGTCACAATGATAGTCTTGTGTTGACTATCATAAAGTACGTCTCCGTCTACCCAATCAGCATCAAGATACACCCACAACCGTTTACCTGTTTCTTTTGAAAGGGCGTAGATATTACCATCCATTGCTCCAAAAAAAACAGCATTATCTCCAACGGCAGCACTTGAAAATATTTCTGTATTTCTTTTTCTTCTTGAAAGAACATACCGCCAAATTTCTTTACCAGTGTAAGCATCCAAACAATAAAAAATACCACTATCAGTACCGAAAAAAAGTTTCTGTTCTGAAAGAACAATTTCTGCTTTTACTCGCACCTGCCATAAATGTGCACCATCCATTTTCCGAGCCCAAAGCACTTTATACGGATTTATGTCTGGAATTACATGCTTTTCCAAATTTTTTACGAGTAAACTTTCAGTAAAATCATCGAGCGTAAAAAAACTATCAACTTTTATTTTTTTCTTATGAAAAAAATCATATGCATTTCCATCTCTAAAACGAAGCAATGTAACGATATGTGAGATGCTGAGATTATGATTTTCTTTTTCTAGTATTTGCACTTGTTGAGCGAAACTCCCTCCTGTGTTTAAGATATCATCAACAAGTATAATGGGATACTCATTTAAAATACCCTCAATACTGCTAAGTAATCCTGTTTTTTTTCTCGATTTACGAATAAAAAAACCATTAACAGAAATTCCTTTTTGAAAACACTTCATGACAATAGCTGAAACAAGTGGTATCGCGGCTACTTCTAGTCCTCCAACCTGAAATGGATACAAATCTTTATATTTTTCATAAAAAATCTCTGCGTAAGTATCGAGGACCTCTGGGCACAATAACACTTTACGAAAATCGAAAAGCCATATCTCATCGGCTCCTGTAGCAGTGACAATAGTTCTCTCTTGTGATGTCACAAAAACATCTTTTTGTATACGTTTTTTAAGAAATATTCTCTTTTCTTCTTCAGTCATATTCAGTCAAAGATTCAATCAAAGAAACATCTCTTTACTAACTTTACTAACTTTACTAACATTAATCTTATCCACAAGAAACATTTATACTCTTATAGTCTTTTTCTCTTAAAGTATGATACCATTAATTCATATGATAAAGAAAATAAACAAAAGAATTCTCTTCCGTTTTTCAATGATACTTTCAAGTACATTTGGGGTTTTCTTTGGAGCAACTCATAGAGATGATTTCGCTAATCTTACAGAAAAAATAATAGACAATCCAATTCTTGGTATTGAAAAAACATACGCAGAAGATGGTAGTTCTGGCTGCAGTGGAAGCGCTTGTGATGCTGGTGCTATCGTCTATCCAACACCTTTGGTAAGCGATTTTGTGATAACTGTTGTCGAGCAATAAATAACCCTAATTTTACGCCTCAAGGTATAGCAGAGAATGAAACCACCAAGAGCTCACGTTCAGGGTATTAGATACAATGTAAAGGTTGTATCATAGAAACAACAAAGTTGTTTCTGATGTTTTGATGACAAAACAGGTCTAATACAAAATAATAGTTGCTATTTACCCTCCCCACTCAGTATCTCTTCAATCATTTTGTATCTTCTGTCTTTCCGTAATACGTGATGAATTTTAACTTTATCTTTCAAATGTACAAATGAACCATCAAGTGAATTGGTGGTATTTGGTATATTGAATTCTGGATACTTTTGATAGGTAAACAAGTAAGGAAGATTAGTTTCTAAACTACGGTAAGCACTTCTTACTTTCTTGTGGGTATAGTACCAGTGTTTAGTTCCTGTTATACAGGTCTTCTCTTTGAAAGAGTCACCCCACTTTTTGTTGTAGGTACTAAGCAGTAGCGTAAACTCTTTTTCATTAGTATGTGACAAGGTGTTAAGCATAATCGATCTAAGCTCTTTACCTGCGTCAGTTTCAGGCTTTCTGGTAAGATATTTAGTCACTATCTTCATTTGATGGAACTGAGATATCTGTAGTGGGATATCTTTAAAAACCTTTATCATTCCACGTCTTCCATCTACAACAACAGCTTGGAATACCCAACCCATATCTTCTAGAATCTTTCTTCCATAGTGGTGCACGAAAGACACAAACACCCCACGCTCTACTAAAGAATGTGGTATCTGTACGAATACTGTTGCTTGGGGTACAATCTTCTTTTTCGTAATTTCAACCTTCTCAAGCTGGTTTCTAACCCACTGTATACTTCTATCATTTTTCTTTGCTAAATCTTTCAGATTTTGTTTCTTCCAAGAGTATTCATTCCAGAGTTTATCTAGTTTAGATTTTGTTCTTCTTGTAGACTGAAACACTTTGCCACATGTTGTGCATTTATATCTTTGTAGACCATCTTGTAGCCCAAATTTCTTTGTGTAATTGTTGCAAACTATACACTTCCTTCTCTTTTTTTAAACATGGTTGTAAGTTTTATGAGAAATATCCTTTTACTATATAGCTATACTAGTAGATTTAGCAACTATTATTTTGTATTAGGTGATAAAATATCAACTCCTAACATACCACAGACGTACACCATGGAGTACTATTCGCTAATAAAAATTATTCCCTATAATTATTTCTTGAAAAAGTAAGAAAAAGTAAGACATGGGCGAGCGAATCTATCCATATATCTGTAGTATAAACATCATGGCGAAAGCCACCCATGCAGAATAATTTTTCTTCACCTTTAACGAAAAAAGTATTCTCTTTGTCGTATTGCATATTAAAAATCCATCTAAGGCTTTTTTGAAAAAAAATATTATCATTATTGAGTAACTCACTTCTTGAGAGTGACTCTACGATTTTTCCTGTACCTCGAATATGTGAATAGCTACCGTAACGCATCACAGGAAATGACCCATCATATTTTTGTAATGCCTGATAAAAAAGTAGCATCTCTTTCGCTTTTTCAGAATAATCAACACTACTGTCTTCTGTTTTTCCCAGTAAAATAAACAGTGGAATAAGATCCGCATAATAAGCGAGTTCAAAATCTTCTTTTTTTATTACTTTCTTTTTCCATTCTTCATACTGGACAATAAGAAGCTTTACAATAAAATGAGGCAATGTCTCCTTCTTTTCTTCAAGAAGAAAAAAGGAGTACTGAAATAAAAACACCGCCCTTTGCTTATTTTTTTCAAATCTCTGAGAGATAAAAGATTCGCACTGAGCCATCATCTCTCTATCTTGTACAAGAAATGCTACTTTTAACAAATACAAAATTACGTCAACATTAATGTCATCAAAAGAAAAACACACTTTCTTTATGTAAACATAGGCTTTTTCTATTTCTTCCTGCAGAGTCAAACTTTGTACACTTTTTGAAAACTTTATGAGTGCGTATACAAAAAGAGTAGTCAAGTGCCACTCTTCACTTTTTTTCTCACTACTAAGAACGCTGTGTATACTTGTTATGTAACCATCTTTATCTTGATTATTTTTTAGATATAAAAAAATTCCATCAATGATAAGATCGCTCATACAAGAGAAAGATCTTTCTTCTTTTTGAAGAATTGGGCCATTCAAAACAAAAACACTATGCGTATTTTCTGACTCAATAAAACTTATAGCGCTTACATGAAAAAGACTTTTCTTTGAAAAACCTTGAGTTTGCTTAACAAAAGTAGATGCATTTTTATGAAGACTACTATTTGAAAGATAAGGGAATGCCCATTTTCTTTCAAGGAGAGAGGGCCTAACATATACTCTTTGAGAAAGAGTATATGTTCTTTCTCTGTATGGTAGAAAAAGATTACTTAGGTAAGTTATTTCCAACCTTACTCGCGGAAGTTCTTCTTTTGTTAATGGCTTATACTGTAAATCATTGACGGCTTGTAACGTTGCTTTGGATATTGCATCAAGAAAGGTATCGCCTTTTTTAATAGATGTCCCTCTCATCTGACCTGAGACCCAAATAGTTACAGATACATAAGACATTTCAGTATATCTCTCTTTTTCAAAGAGAGAGTTCTTTTCTTTTTCTTCAGCATAACTACTGTCAAAATAATACTCGAGTTGGTGACGAGAAAATGCACAAAGTTCTTTCATTTCATCTTGATCTATTCCAAAACGAAGTGGTAATTTTTTCCTATCTGTACTTATTATTTTTTCCCAAACAGCGTAAGAATCGTCTTCTGCTACAAGATACCAGTCATGTTCTTTCTCTGATAAAAAGACAGTGGCGCTAAGAGCTTCGGAAAGTGTTGCTTTTTTTATAAGAAGAATGTCAATTCCTGATGAATTATTTCTATACTCTATACAGCCCTCTTCATTTTCTGAATAGAAAAATATACCACCTAGAGCAGGTTTCTCTACTTTTCTTTTTTGGGCCCACACGACAACATTTTTAAGCATACTAGCTTTTTCTCTCTGAGTAAAAAAGTAATGAAACATGTAGATAAATATACCATAGAGGACTGCTGTTGATAACAAACTTTGATTTAGTTTCAAAGAGCAGTATTATATACTATGTAATGCAAATAATACAACTTAAAAAATATATACTCAACAGTAGAAAAATGTTCTTTACTAAAGCTCTTAGTATACTCACTATTTTTTTTGCTGTTTTTTATATCAGAACAGTATCAGCCTCAACCCTTGTCTCTGTAAAATGGAATGGGCAAAATACTTCGAACTGTAGAGTGCCAACAGGCCAAGATACCATAGGCTGGTCAGGAACGAAACTCTCACCTACAAGTTCTCTCGACATAAGTCGAAGTAGCTTCAACACCCCCGGAGCAAACTCTTATACTTTTTATCTTATTTGTGATGGCACTGATATATCTAATAACGTAACAACTATCACACATGCAGCAAGTGTTCTTCTTACCAATCCAATGCCAAAAGTAAATTTATCTATCAACAATGACAGCGTAAATCCCTATCTGGCGACCACATTTACCGCAGACTCTTATCTCGTATCCTCAAACCAAGGCACAGTACTCCGATGGAATTTCACTGATACAAATGGTAGCTGTGTTGCAAGTGGTGATTGGACTGGAAGTCTTACTGCTATTGGATACTACTCTACACCAGTCAACATGAGCTCTTCTATAGCAACAAAAACATATAATCTCATCTGTACATCATCATACGGAAATGCTCAACCAGCGTCACTTGTTGTAACTTATTATCCTTATGTACCTTCTGGCGGAGGAGGAGGTTGCTTTACCGAAGGGACTATGGTTACGATGGCAGATGGAAACAAGAAAGATATAGCACAAGTAAAGCCTGGTGAAATACTCATGTCTTCCTACGGTCCAGAAGAAGTCATGAAAAAATATGAAATACCTTACACTGGCACACTTTACGCCTTCAATGGGTCCGGTAATTATTTTGTAACACCAACTCATCCATTCATGACCATCGAAGGCTGGAAGAGTTTTGATCCAGAAGGAACCAGAAGAGAGTCTCCGGGTATCATCGTCTCACTCCTCGCGGTCGGAGATACACTCATCAAGAAAGACGGAAAACTTGAAAAAATTGAAAAAATTGCTACCACAGAAAAAAGTACTATGGTCTACAACTTTGGAATCAATGGATCCCATGACTTTTATGCCGATGACTATCAAGTACATAATGTGGACTTAGGATTGATATTCCAAAAAGTAGATGCTCTCTTAAACGCAAAAAACTAGCTTCAAGAACTTGCATGTCGATACAATACCAAGGAGAGCAGTAGCTCTCCTTGGTATTGCTGTTTTCTTTTTTATTCCCCTTTAGTTTGTATTTACTAGACTTCTTTCAAAAATCTTCACCCTTTACACCTTCCCTGATTTAGCCACTAGGACAGCTCTGATGAGTTGCAACATCAGAGCTGTCGCTAAAATGAGTAGCTATCTTTCAAAAAACCTCCTCTGTTATTCAGATATTTTGAAAGAGGTCTACTATAGCAACATTGCGTGTTAAGTATGAACATACAGCAGAGCAGAGTTGTCTTAGGGGGCAGTTTAAGGATGATGCGGAGATGGAGACTTTTAAAAGAGGTACTAATATTCAGCTTGTTCTGGATCCATGTCTATAATTCTGTATCTATCACATGGATCTTAGATTCAACGTTGAATACAAAATAGATCCAGGATGACAAGGCTGGACTTTCGAAAGATATCTAGTAACATTGTCAGAAAGTCTATTTTTGCAATTGTTACCATTATAAAATAAGAGTCTAACAAAACTTGTCTAAGTGTATCTGTATCTGAAATACTTACACATAGCGATGCACACCTCTGTACATCTCTCAAAAATTCTAAATGCAACCATACAGCGTGGATAAGAACAGCGAAATGGTTGACATTTCAATGTATACTCAAATCAATAACTATCTAGTAGGAATAGAAAGTGTGGGGTATGAGAACAATAAACACTGAATCTCCCGTAGTAAACCGACTCCGTTCTTTATCTACGAGGTGTCTAAGGTACTCCGCAAGGATTATTGAAAACCGAGGGTTTTCAAACTTTCCTACAAGGGTTTGAAGTGGAAATTGCAGGGAATCGAGTTAAAAGTGACCAGTTGATTAGAAAATCACGTAGTGAGATGATCGCTTACGTCAAGAGCAAGAAGAGACGTAGTATATATTACATGAATCAAAGCAGTACGACATGAGACCTCTACAGATTCTGTAAGAGTCGAGTTCTTGCACCCTGGTCAAAGTTAACTAAGTTCTGGCGATAGAGGAGCTTCATTGTAATAACTTCTAATGACATATCTTCAGTATATTCTTCTTTCTAAAATACCTCAACTCTATTTTTATTTACTTTTTTCTAATAAACCTATCGCCTCTATCACTTTTG